>JACCTQ010000028.1 GCA_013812265.1 Actinomycetota bacterium | reverse complement strand
CGCCGCGGGGCTGACGGAGACCCGAATCACGGTTCCGTGGGACGCCGATCGCCCTCGCCAGCTCACGGAAAAGGGCTTCCTCGACCGGATGTTCCCAAAGGCGGAAGCGCACGGTATCCGCATCATCTTCAGCGTCTATCCGACGAAAGCTAGGGCGCTGGCGTCGCCGGCTGCTGCCAAAGAGTTCTCGGGCTTCGTCGCGCTCCTGGCGCGCACCTATCCGCAGGTGAGCGAATACATCATCGGGAACGAGTTCAATGTGTCGCGTTTCTTCCAACCGCAGTTCACGAGCGCTTGCAAGGGGTACTCGGGCGGCGCATACATGCGGCTCCTCGCCGCGTCCTATGACGCTCTGAAAGCTGTCAATCCGGCCATCTCGGTCAGCACCTCGGTCTCGCCGCGCGGCAACGACACCTGCAGCGCAGCGAGCAACATCTCGATCTCGCCCTGCCGTTTCGTGCACGACATGGGCGTCGCTTTCCGTGCAATGCACCGCATGCAGCCCTCCTTCGACGAGTGGGCCTCGCACGTATACCCGCAGCAGGCGACCGACCCGCTCATGAAGGGGTATCCGTGGCCGAACGTCGGCGTCTCGAATCTGGGCCGCCTGAAGCAATGCATCTCCGACGCCTTCGAGGACACGGCCCAGCCGACCTTCGAGCGCACCCTGCGCCTGGGTCAGAGCGTTGCCGCACTGAAGCCGATGTCACTGAATCTCGCCGAGGTCGGCTGGCAGGTCGGCGTTCTCCCGAGCGCCAAGGATGCCTACTACGGCAAGGAAAGCGTGAAGGTGACCGACGAAGCCTCCCAGGCGCAGATCTACGGCGACCTCGTCCGCTTCGCCGTCTGCGACTCCGCGGTGGGCTCGGTGCTCTTCTTCGGCCTCGGCGACGAAGCGAATCTCGATCGCTTCCAGTCGGGACTCGTCCGGGCCGACGGCACGAGACGTCCGTCGTTCGACTCGGTCCGAAATGCGATTACCGAGACCGGAGGCGACTGCTCGGGCACCGCAACCGAGTGGCATCCGGCCGAGACGGTTACGGCCGCGAAGGCGGACTTTCAGAGCGCCCTCGGGCCAAAGCCGGCAGCACAGAAGTACTGGGGCTTCCAGGCAACGGCGCAGGAGGACTCGACGTACTCCGCCGGGATCTTCCGCGTCGCCGGACCGAACGGAGCGTCCGGCCAGGAGCGTGCTGCCATGGAGCGCTCGCTCGCCGGCTCGGCAGCTCGGAAGCCGGTGCTTTCGGCTCAGGGCAAGATCAAGGCGTACTGGTCGCCGATCGTTCGCTTCCCGTCGCGGAAGCTCACGCCCGGTTATTACGCCTACGGGATCACCATCCGAGCGGCGCTGAACCCGGACCGCGACAAGCTCTTCGTCAGCAAGGCGTTCAAGGTCGGGACACCGCGCAAGTAATCCCTCTACGTCTAGGCTCCCCGGCGTGACGAAGCCGGTGTGGGCCCCCTGGCGGCTGGAGTACATCCAACAGGCGGACGAGGAGCGCGGCTGCATCTTCTGCCGCGCGTCTGCCGATGAGAGCTCGGGCGCGCTTGTCGTCACTCGCGGCAGGCGCGCCTTCGCCATGCTGAACAAGTTCCCCTACTCGTCGGGGCACGTCATGGTGGCGCCCACACGCCACGTCGGCGAGTACGGAAGCCTGGGCGACGAGGAGGCCGTCGAGATCCACCGGCTCGCGAGCGAGGCCATGCGCGCCCTCGGTACGACGTATTCACCTCAGGGCTACAACCTCGGGTGGAATCTCGGCCGCGTCGCCGGCGCCGGAGTCGTCGACCACGTCCACCTGCACGTCGTGCCGCGGTGGGCCGGCGACACCAACTTCATGCCCGTGCTCGCCGACCTGAAGGTCATGCCCGAGCACCTGGAGGAGACGCGGCGCAAGCTGGCGGCCGCCTGGCCTGGCTCCTCCGAAGCTGCTACGGCGTCAGGGTGAAATTTCGAATTCGTCCGCGGAGCTTCCTACCGATCCTGATGTTCTCAGCCCAGGCGACCCGGTTTCCTTCAATGGAGAGGCCGATGGGCGTCGCGGTAGCGGTGACGCGCACCTGCTTCCTGGAGGCTGTGTCGAACACGTAGATCTCCCTGCCGATACGAAAGACGACCATGGTTCCGGACAGGCCGAGCTCGTCGGCCGCGAGCTGGAACAGCGGCAGCGTCTCGATCAGCGCCCCTGTCGTCACGCTGTAGCGCTCGATTCGCGGCGCGATCTGATCGCGCACGATCACTGCCGCAACCCCACCTGACAGAGCGACCGCGGTGACCATTCCTCTCGGCGCGAAGCTCGTCACGAGTGAGCCCGTCACGGCGTCTCGTACCTCCACCGGTCCGTCCGGCACGGCGACGGGGCGAATGCGACTCGTGGTATCGCGCGAATCGGCGGGCACGACGGCGACGCGCCCGGTGTCCGCGGCGATCGCGACGGCGGGGCGGGCGCCCGGCACGACGGCCTGGCCCGAGGAGACGCGCCTGACGGGCTGACCTGTGACACGGTAGAAACAAGGTGGGCAGTCCGGGCCGCTCATCTGCCTCACGTACACGTTCGCGTATGCGAGCGTCGACCCGTCTCCGACGATCGACGTGAGGAAGCCCCCCCATGACCGCTCCACCTGCTCGAGGCTCCATAGCTTCCTGGAACTCGCGCCGATGGAGCCGGTCAGGACGGCGCCGTAGCGATTGTTCGACTGCGTTCTGTAGTAGCCGCCCCAGAGCGCCCGGCTGCCACCGAGCGCGAGGCGCCAGGAGTCATCCTCGAAGCAGGCGGACCGAAGGCCGGTGCCGCCGACGACGAATGTCCTCTTCGCGGCAAGAGAGCGGATGCGAACCTTGCACTGCGACGCCCACGCGATTCGGCCGCCGTCCTGCGCGAACGCGCGGATGGGCGCCTTGGTGGTGAGCAGCGTCGCCGGCGCCTGAGCGCCCGCCCCGAGCGACGCGGCCAGGAAAGCAGAGCCGAGCAGCGACAACATGACAGTCCGACTGTAGACAGAGGCTGTTAGGGAACTCCGGCGAGGACGTTAAGGATTCGGTGGGGCGGGCGATACGGCGAAACGAGACGAAAGGCAGGACGGGTCAGAACTCATCTCAAAATGAAGCCTTGAGCCGTCGGGCCGCGCTGAACGACGCCATGCCGCGTCCTCGGTCGCTTACATGTGCCAGCACATGCGCGCTCCCTGCGTCCTTGCGCCTGACGCCGCCCGGCGCACCCCGACGGCGAAGCGTCACTCTGAAACGAGTTCTAAGAGCTCGCACGTGAGAAACTCGGCGCATGGCGATCGTCCCGCCCGCGCCGATGCAACCGTTTCTGGATGACCCCGACGACTACCGGCCGCGATCGCGCTGGCGCCTACTCACCGACCCGGGTGACGAGAGCGGCCGTGTGGAAGGGTTAACGATGATCGTGGAGGACATCGCGCCGGGCGATCGCATTCCCCTTCACCGCCACCAGGTCGACGAGGTCATCGCGATCGTCTCAGGAACCGGAGAGGTCTATCTGGGCGGTGCGACGGTGCGCGTATCCGCGGAGTCGGCGATTTTCGTGCCTGCCGGCGCCGCCCACGGGACGACTAACACAGGCAGTGGGCCGCTGCGGCTTCACGCCATCTTTCCAGCGCCCGTCATCGAGATGCAGATGCTCGAGCGCAACCCCGCACCGGGCACCGAGCACCTCGCACCTTCGCATACCGAGTACGACGCCCGCACCGGTGAGTTTCGCGTCATTGGGTGAGCCGGGGGGTTCCCATTCCTCCTGGCGGGCGAGTCGCAGGCGCTCGATAGAGCCAAGGCCTAACCCGAGCCTACCCGGGAGCCAGCCGTCGCGGTATCGCGTGGGCCAGGGCTCAGGGAACCGCAGCGCACGGCGCGTCTCCTTCCCGGACGAGCATGTGCTAGAGCGGACGATGGGGCTCGAACCCACGACCCTCAGCTTGGGAAGCTGATGCTCTACCAACTGAGCTACGTCCGCGTCGGCCTCAGAATACCTCTCCGGCATCAGCGTCGTTCGGCGCCAACCCCTTTGCCCGCAGCTCTTCGAGCGCCTCCGGCGACTTGCTCAGCCCGTCCAGGCCCATGCCCGTGAGGACGTGTGGTGTCTTGGCAAACTGAATGTCCGAGTACTGGACCACTTCGACATGGTTCCCCCACGGGTCGCGGAACGAAAGGTGGCCGGAGGGCGCCGCCGAGACGCCGGCTCCCGCGAGCGACCGCCGAACCGCCTCCTTGTCGTCGACCACGAGACCGAAGTGCCGGTCGCGGTCGGGTGGTTGAGAGCGACCGGTCGAAGGGCAACGAACTGGTCGCCGATGTCGACGAAGGCCATCCCGGCACGCGACCGCTAGGCGCAGCTCGAAGATCTGGCCGTAGACGCCAGAGCGCCGTGCACGTCTCCCACTTCGAGAGCGACGTGGTTGATTCCGACGAGTCGCGCCAGGGCCACGAGTGAGTAGCGGAGGGCAACCGCCGCATCGTCGCCCCTCCGATGACCGGGATACTACTGTGCTTCTTCGGCAAAGCGAAACAGCGGGCGAGCAAATAGAGGCTCGGAGCGAGATAATCGGAACTGGAGCTCGAGAGTGGCGGCGGAACGACGAAAGGGAGAGCGATGTCAACGGAGCAACTGAGCGAGACGGCACAGGCTCTCGTGACCGACGGCAAAGGGATACTCGCCGCAGACGAGAGCAATGCGACGATCAAGAAGCGCTTCGACTCCATCGGGGTCGAGTCCACGGAGGACCACCGGCGGGCCTATAGAGACCTCCTCTTCACCGCACCGGGGGTCGAGGAGCACATCAGCGGCGTGATTCTCTTCGACGAGACGATTCGCCAGAGCGCGGCACACGGGTCTCCCTTTCCGGAGCTCCTCGACAGCCTCGGGATCATTCCGGGTATCAAGGTCGACAAGGGCGCGAAGCCGCTCGCGAACGCTCCCGGCGAGACCATCACGGAAGGTCTTGACGGGCTGCGTGGCCGACTCGAAGAGTACCGCGACCTGGGCGCCCGCTTCACGAAGTGGCGGGCCGTCATCTCGATCGGGCAGAGCATTCCCAGCGAGTACTGCCTGTGGACGAACGCTCACGCACTCGCGCGCTATGCGGCTCTCAGCCAGGAGGCGGGGCTCGTTCCGATCGTCGAGCCGGAGGTGCTGATGGACGGAGGGCACTCGATCGACGAGAGCTACAGCGTGACGTCGCGCGCACTGAACGCGGTCTTCACCGAGCTTCACGACCAACGTGTCGACCTCGCGGGCATGCTCCTCAAGCCGAACATGGTGCTCTCCGGCTACGACTCGGACGACGGCGCCGGCACGGAAGAGGTTGCGGAAACCACCCTACGGTGCTTCCGGCGAACGGTGCCGGCGGCCGTCCCGGGAATCGTGTTCCTCTCAGGAGGTCAGACGGACGAGGACGCGACAGCCCACCTCAACGCGATGAACGCCATGGGACCACCCCACCCGTGGCAGCTCAGCTTCTCGTACGGGCGAGCGCTGCAGGCTCCGGCGCTCAAGTCATGGCGCGGCGACCCCGCCAACGTCCAACGGGCTCAGCAGGCGTTCCTGCGCCGGACGAAGCTGAACGGAGCGGCTCGGTCGGGCCTGTACGCGCCCGAGATGGAGACGGCCGAAGTGCTCTGACGATTGATCGGGTTCGCCGATCAATCCTTAGCGGTAAGGGACGCCGGCGAACCTGGACAGCTTCTCCAGCGCGTGTCGCGCCTCGATCCGACGCACGGTGCCCGAGCGCGACCGCATGACGATCGAGTCGGTCACAGCACCCTCGGTCGTCGAGCGGACGCCGCGCAGGAGCGCTCCGCTCGTGACCCCGGTAGCCGCGACGAACACATCCTCGCCGGCGACGAGATCGTCTGTCGTCAAAACGCGGTCGAGATCGTAGCCATCGTCGATTAGTTGCCGACGCTCGTCGTCGTTCCTGGGCCAGAGCCGCCCCTGCAGCGCTCCGCCCACGCACTTGAGCGCTGCTGCCGAGATAACGCCCTCAGGCGTCCCTCCGATTCCCATCAGGAGATCAACCCCCGTACCGCCCTGGGCAGCCGCAATGGCCGGGGCCACGTCGCCGTCCGGAATCAGGTTGACCCTCGCCCCCACTTCGCGCAGGTCGGCGATCAGGCGGTGGTGTCGGTCGCGATCGAGGACGACGACGGTCACGTCGCTCGGCTGGATGCCCTTCGCCTTCGCCACTCGCCGCACGTTCTCCGCGGGCGGGGCCGTTATGTCGATCGCGTCGGCAGCCTCTGGCCCGCAGGCGATCTTGTCCATGTACACGGCTGCCCCCGGAAAGAACATCGTGCCGCGCTCGGCGACCGCGATCACGGCAATCGCGTTCGGCTGGCCAAGCGACGTCAGGCGGGTGCCCTCCAACGGATCGACGGCCACGTCGACAGCCGGACCGTCGCCGCCTCCAACTTCCTCGCCGTTGTAGAGCATCGGCGCCTCGTCTTTTTGCCCCTCGCCGATCACGACCACTCCGGCCATCGAGACCGTGTCGAGCATCAACCGCATCGCATCGA
>JACCTQ010000026.1 GCA_013812265.1 Actinomycetota bacterium | reverse complement strand
ATCCCGAGCTCATCACGCGTGTCGCGGTTCCGGAGCAGGCTGATTGCATCGTGCGCCCGACGTCGCTCCTGATCTGAAAAGGCGAGCCAGCCGAAGTGGGACGCCGCCGAGCCGGCGGCGCTCAAGTGGCCGGAGGCGTTGGACGCGGCTCGCCGGCGAACCCGCAGTTGTACAAACGCCAGTGCATTGCTTCTGACGAGACGTCGAATAGACTCGCAGCCGCCTCGATCGCTCCGACCTCCCCCCACGCGGTGCGAACCGCCGGCTCAGGCATTACGAGATTCGCCGCAAAGATGTTCGCTTGGAGTCGCGCGCATCTGGCCGCATAGTCACGACACCGAGGCTGGTCCCCGGAAAGCGCGCTCCGCACGAGGAGGCTCAGAATGGCCACGCGCTCATCGTCACGAATAGTGAGCGAGCGCCGCTGCGACTCGCAAGACTTCGGTAGAGCGATCCACGCGGTCGTACCTCCCAAGGGTCCCGTCGCGTAGGAACAGCCACGACGACTCCACGTCGCGTCTCCAGATCTCCTCCACGGCCCTACGGTAAATCGCGAGCTGCAGCGGATCCGGATCACTCGCGCCGGTCTTGTAGTCGACGATCTCCCAAGTTCCGTCCTCACGCTCGAAGATGGCGTCGATCCGCCCTGCGACAGAGATCCCGTGGCCGAGGTAGAGAGTGAATGGCTGCTCGGTCATCAGCGGCGTCATCTTCGCGAAGCGGCTATTCAGGAAGTTTTCCCACATCTCGTCGGGCGATACGAATGTCCCGTCCCCCTGTCGCTCGCCGACGTCAAGGTCATACGGCTCCTCGAGGTCCTCAGCCGCGCCGCCCAGCGACACGCCGCCGCGCGCATGCTGTTCGATCCGGCGATGAAGCTCGATGCCGAGCTGCGCTGCCGGTGAGGGCGGCGAAGGCACGCGGCGGACGTAGCGCCAGAAGAACTCCTCCGGGTCGCGCACGAACGTGAGGAACGCGGTCACCGAGATCGTGGACGGGACGCGCCACGCTGCGGCCCGCGGTCGGCGCAGTTCGACCGCTCGCAGGGGGGCGACCTCGGGTTCTACGCGTGCGATCTCGGTTGGATCCGGCGCCGGCGGCTCGAATGCCGCCCCGTCCGGCCCCGCTTCTATTCCCAGCGGGTACGGGTTCTCCGGCGGGCACTCGACTTCGTCCGTGAGCCGCACGAGCCCCGTCGCGAGCGCCTCGCCCCAGAAGATCGACGGCTCCTTCGCGCCCTTGTTGTCCCAGTAGAACCACGCGCGCGACAGGACGAGCCGGCGCTTCGCGCGCGTCACGGCCACGTACATCAGCCGGCGCTCCTCCTCGGCCTTCAGCTGCTTGATGCCCTCGTCCGTCTCGGCCGGCAGGTACTCGAGGTCGCCGCGCAGCTCGAACGGGAGGCGGTGCCAGCACTTCGCCGGGTTCTCGCTCCACTTCTCGCTCGGCATGACCTCGTAGGCGAGCCCGGGGACGAACACGCACTCCCACTCGAGCCCCTTGGCGCGGTGGATCGTCATCAGGCGCACCGCGTTTTGCTGCGGCGTGCGCAGCTCGTCCTCCTCGTCGTCGGAGTCCTCGATCGAGTCGAGATAGGCGACGAAGCCTTCGATATCGGTCGAGCCGGCGACCGGGCGGTAACCCTGCGCGATGTCGCGGAGCTTCGCCAGGTGGTGGAGCGCGAGCTCGGCCTCCGGGTTCGGCGAGCCTTCGAGCTCGGCCGCGAGACCGGTGATCCGCGCGATCTCGCCGACGAGATCGGCGAGCGACACGCGAGCCGCGGTGGCGGCCAGCGCGCACCAGGTCCTCCGCAGCTCGCCCGCCCGCGCACGCGCTTCGTCCGAGAGCTCGGGAATCCGGTCGTGCTCGACGATGGCGTCGATCAGCGAGTAGCGCAGGACGCTTCGGTCACCGACCTTGCGGCGGCGCTGCTCGCGGTTCTCGCCCTTCGCGTGGTCGGCGAGGAAGAAGAGATCCCGCCTGCTCAGGCGATAGGCGGGCGCGAGCAGGATGCGCGCGAGCGCGATGTTGTCGCCCGGGTCGGCGAGCAGGTGCAGCCAGGCAGAGACGTCGAGGATCTCCGGCCGTGTCCAGAAGCCGCCGAGCGTGTCGACCTCGACCGGGACGTCCCGCGCCGCGAGCGCGCGGTAGATGGGGTCGAAGAGCGTTCGCTTGCGGCAGAGAACCGCGTACTGGTCCCACGGCTCGCCCGCTGCGGCGATGCGCTCGGCGATCGCCTCGGCCTCCTTGAGCTGGTGTGGGGCGACGAAGGCCTCGATCGTCGCCTCCGGCGCATGCTCGGCTGCCTCGAGCGGCTCGCGTGCGTCGTCACCGGGCCGGGTGAACGGCTCGACGAGCGCGTTCGCGAGATCGAGGATGCGCTGCCCCGAACGGAAGTTGGTCGAGAGCGGCTCGGTGCGCGCGCCCGGGAAGTCGTCCGGGAACCCCGACATGTTGAAGATGGTCGCTCCGCGCCAGCCGAAGATGCCCTGGTCGACGTCGCCGACGGCGCAGACGAGCTTCGCCCGCTCGCCGACCGCTTTCACGACCTTGCGCTGGGCGACGTCCGTGTCCTGGTACTCGTCGAGGAAGATGTAGCGGAAGCGCTGTTGCAGGCGGTCGAGGATCTCCGGGCGCTTTTCGAGGAGCCACGCTGCGAGCGCGATCTGGTCGCCGTAGTCGATCGCGGTTCGCTCGCGCTTGAGGCGCGCGTACTCGTCGACCGCGCCGAGCGCCTCGAGGCGGTGGCCCGCCACGGCGTCGCCGCTCTGCGACCGGCACCACTCGGCGACCTGGGCGGTCGTGACGACATGGCGCTGCATCTCCTCGTGGAGCGCCAGCAGCTTGGGGATGAAGGTCGGAAGCCACCTGATCTCGAGCGCTTCGAACCGGCAGCGGTCGAGCGCCTCGAGGAAGAGCTGCCACTTCTGCGCCTTGTCGAGCAGCGCCGGGTCGCCTTCGAAGCCGGTGAGGAGCGCGTTGTCGCGGACGATCGACGCTCCGAACGCGTGGTAGGTCTGGATGGTGATCTCGTCGGGGTCGACGCCCTCGCAGCCCTCGAACTCGCCCAGGACGCGTTTTCGCATCTCCTTCGTGGCCTCGACCGTGAAGGTGAGGCAGAGGATCTCGCTCGGACGGACGCCCTGCTCGATCAGCTCGACGAGCGCCAGGCGCAGCGTGTCGGTCTTGCCCGTGCCCGCGCCGGCGGCGATGCGCAGGCGCCCGCTCAGGTCGGCGAGGATCCGCTCCTGCTCGGGGGTGGGCGGGTGGTCGCTGTTCCGCAGGCTCTGACCGTCGGCGGGCGCAACCCCACCCTTGGGTGGGGATCTGAGGTCCTCCCGCCGCCCACGGCTCACGGTATCGACGAACTGCGCATCGCTTCGCGCCAATTCTGTGTCGATTCTGTCGCGGTCGCCTTTGGCATCGTGCGAGCCTGAATGTCCGTTCGTCATACCGGCACATCCCTTCCGTGGTGCCGGGGGCAGATCGGCTTGAAGTCGCAGAACTTGCACTCGGCCTCGGGCGAGAAGTCGAACTCCTCCGCGACGACCTTCGTGATCACGTTACGGACCCGGTCGCGCGTGAGCTCCGCGAGCTCCGCCGTCACCGGCTGCGACCGTCGTATCAGCTTCCCCCGCGCGAGCTTCTCCGCATAGACGTACTCGATCTCACCGACCTCGCCGAATGCGGCGAGCTCTTTTACCTCGACGCAGGCGAGCGCGTACAGGGCGAGCTGGAGGTCCTCGGCGGCCTTCTTCTCCGACATGGCCTTGCCGGTCTTGTAGTCGACCAGGCGGAGGAGGCCGCTGTCGAGCCGGTCGATCCGGTCGATGCGGCCCGAGATCGTCGAGGCCTCGAGCTTGAAGCGGAAGTAGCGCTCGACGGCGAGCACGTCGACGTCGGGTCCTTCCTCGATCTCGCAACGGTGGTACTCGCGGAGCATGCGGTCGAGCCTGCGGCGGTACTCGTCCTCGAGGGACGCCGGCGTGATGCCCGGGCGCCACTTCTCGCGGCCGAGCGCCAGTAGCCGGCCCAGCGAGAGATCTGGCTTCGTCGGGGGAACCTCCCCGTTCCTCCTAAGCCCCTCGACCGGCCCGCTTTCGCGGACAGGCGCCTGGGCCGGGTTGTGAAACTCCTCGAGCACGTCGTGCACGATGCCGCCGAAGACGAGCGCGGCGCCCTGCGGGCGCACGAGCTCCAGCATCGACCCGTAAAAGAACTGGAGCGGGCAGTTGTCGTAGGGGTCGAGCCCGGACGCGGACGTGTAGAGGCCTCCCGTCGGCAGCATCGGGCTCTCGTTCACGGTCACCGGGCTCGCGCGCCAGCCGGGCGGGCGGCCTCCCGCGCGCCGGAGCGCTGCGATCGCCTCGTCGGCGGAGGCGAACTCGACCCCGCCGTCCTGCGCGGAGTCCAGGTGGCCCTCCGCCTCGGTGTAGAAGCGAGACAGCGCCCGCCCCGCCTCCTCGCGCGATTCCTCCGTCGCTGTCAGGTGGAGCCGCGAGCGAGTCCGGGTCGCCGCGACGTAGAAGAGGCGCCGCTCTTCCTCGAGCGCCCGTCGGGCTCGATCGGCCTCGTCGAGCGTGCGGTGCGCGAAGTCGTCCCGGTCGAAGAGCTCGTAGCGCGAGCGCATGAGCGA
>JACCTQ010000010.1 GCA_013812265.1 Actinomycetota bacterium | reverse complement strand
CTTCCGGACTTGATCGACACAGGGGCGACGGCCCCGACCAGCCCGGTTCCTCGGGCACACCCGCGAGTTTGAGGATTTGACTTTGATCGACATCAACAACTTCGACGCGATTGAGATCGGCCTGGCGTCCTCCAAGCAGATCCGCTCCTGGAGCTCCGGCGAGGTCACCAAGCCGGAGACGATCAACTACCGCACGCTGAAGCCGGAGCGCGACGGCCTCTTCTGCGAGCGGATCTTCGGCCCGACGAAGGACTGGGAGTGCTACTGCGGCAAGTACAAGCGCGTCCGCTACAAGGGCATCATCTGCGAGCGCTGCGGCGTGGAAGTGACCCGCCAGAAGGTGCGCCGCGAGCGCATGGGTCACATCGATCTCGCCGCTCCGGTCTCGCACATCTGGTTCTTCAAGGGCGTCCCGAGCCGGATCGGATACCTGCTGGACATCGCTCCCCGCGAGCTCGAGAAGGTTCTCTACTTCGCGGCCTCGATCGTGACTGCCGTCGATGTCGAGAAGCGAGGCGAGGACATCGAGGGGCTCGAGGATCAGGTCAAGGGGGAGTCCGAGCGTGTGTACGTCGATCGCGACGAGGCGCTCGCAGCTCTCGAGCAGCGGCTCGCGCGCAGGCGTAGCTACTTCACGAAGGGCGGCGATCGCGACTTCGACGAGGACGACGACTTCTGGGCGCGCGGCCTGTTCAGCTGGGCTGAAGAGCAGGGCCTGCCACCGCTCGAGGAGGTCCGTGGTCTCGTCTCGGGCCTCTTCCTGGAGGTGGCGGAGCGGATCACGACCGAGGACTCGAAGAAGATCCGCGAGCTCGTACGGAACGCGGCCATCCGCGAGGACCGCAAGCTCACGCCTCGCGAACTGGAGACCGTGGTCGGCTCCGCTGTCCAGATCCGCGAGGCGCTCGCTCCGCTGCATGCCGATCTGGAGCGGGCCAGCGGTTCCAAGAAGGGCGCCATCACCAAGCATCTGAACCGCATCAACGAAGGGCTGCTGAGCGGCGAAGAGCTGAAGCCGGATGACCGGGAGATCGTGGCCGGCGTCGACACGAAGCAGCTCGAGCGCGCCCGCGAGCTCGGCAACGGGCTTCTGCGTGAGGTGCTCGAGCAGGCTGACCCTGATGCCGACCAAGGGGTGGTCCGCGAGCTCGCGAACGACCTCTGCCTCCGGACCGACGGCCGGATCCGGAAGGAGGATCTCGACGCGATCGTGCAGTGGTCGCTGAAGGTACGCGAGATGTACCTCGACATCGAGTCGAGGCGGGAGGATGCCCGGGAGGCCGCGGTGGACTCCGTCCGCCGGTTGGAGCAGACATGGCAGCTCTTCCGCGAGCTCAAGCCGAAGATGATCGTCAACGACGAACAGCTCTTCCGCGAGCTCAAGGACAGATTCGGCTCTCCGTATGGCTTCGGCGTCTATTTCCGTGGTGGTATGGGAGCCGAATCCATTCGAGACCTTTTGCGAGATCTCGATTTGAATGCCGAGGCTGATTCTCTTCGGGAGACGATTCGGAGCGCAAAGGGCCAGAAGCAGCAGCGCGCGATCAAGCGGCTCAAGGTCGTGAACGCCTTCATCAAGTCGGAGAACAAGCCCGACTGGATGGTCCTCGAGGCCGTGCCCGTGATCCCGCCCGAGCTACGCCCGATGGTGCAGCTCGACGGCGGACGCTTCGCGACGAGTGACCTGAACGACCTCTACCGGCGTGTCATCAACCGGAACAACAGGCTCAAGCGCCTGCTCGATCTCGGGGCGCCGGAGATCATCGTGAACAACGAGAAGCGGATGCTCCAGGAGGCGGTCGACGCGCTGTTCGACAACGGCCGCCGTGGACGTGCGGTGACCGGCCCGGGCAACAGACCCTTGAAGTCGCTGTCCGACATGCTCAAGGGAAAGCAGGGCCGCTTCCGGCAGAACCTGCTCGGAAAGCGGGTCGACTACTCCGGCCGCTCGGTGATCGTCGCCGGGCCTACCTTGAAGCTCCACCAGTGCGGATTGCCCAAGCTGATGGCTCTCGAGCTATTCAAGCCGTTCATCATGAGTCGGCTCGTCGAGCGGAAATCCGTTCAGAACATCAAGGCGGCGAAGAAGTACGTCGACTCGATGGTGCCCGAGGTCTGGGACGTGCTCGAGGAGGTCATCGCCGAACACCCCGTGATGCTGAACCGAGCGCCGACCCTCCATCGCCTGGGCATCCAGGCGTTCGAGCCGGTACTCGTCGAGGGGAAGGCCATCCAGGTGCACCCCCTCGTGTGTCACGCGTTCAACGCTGACTTCGACGGCGACCAGATGGCGGTTCACCTGCCGCTCTCGGCGGAGGCTCAGGCCGAGGCCCGCATTCTCATGCTGTCATCGAACAACATCTTGTCCCCTGCGAACGGGCGCGCACTTGCGACCCCGACGAAGGACATGGTGCTCGGCGTGTACTACCTGACGTACTCGGCGCTCGATCTGCCTCAGACTTCGGCCGAGGAGCTGGATCCACGTCCATCGCGCTTCGGCTCCGAGGAAGACGTTCTGTTCGCCCTCGACGCCCGGCTGGGAGATGGCCGTCAGGTCGCACTGCAGCAGCCGATCGAGTATCGCTGGGACGGCGGGGTCGTACTGACGACGCCCGGGCGGGTCATCTTCAACGCGGAGGTCGATCGGGCGCTCCGTGAGGCGATCGATCCCGAAGACAGCGCACCTTTGCACGAGTTCGTCAACCGCACGGTCTCGAAGCGCGAGATGGATACCTTCATCTCGGATCTCGCCGACCGCTACGGGGCGCACTCGATCGCCGGCGTGCTGGACGTGGTGAAGACGCTCGGCTTCAAGTACGCGACGGATGGAGGTATCACGATCTCGAAGAACGACATCGTCGTGCCGCCCAACAAGGACGAGATCCTCGCCGGCTACGAGCAGCGGGTCCAGCGCGTCGAGCAGCAGTACGAGCGCGGGTTGATCACTGACGAAGAGCGACACGAGTCGATCGTGGAAACCTGGTCGGAGGCGACCGACACGGTCGCGGACGCCATGCAGGCGAATCTCCGGGAGCTGAACCCGGTCTACATGATGGCCAACTCAGGGGCGCGCGGATCGTCGAAGCAGATTCGTCAGCTCGCCGGTATGCGCGGACTGATGGCGAATCCAAAGGGCGAGATCATCGAGCGCCCGATCAAGGCCAATTTCATGGAGGGCCTGTCGGTGCTCGAGTACTTCGTCTCGACCCACGGTGCTCGCAAGGGACTCGCGGACACGGCGCTTCGCACGGCCGACTCGGGCTACCTGACCCGACGCCTGGTCGACGTGGCGCAGGATGTCATCATCCGCGAGCACGACTGCGGTACGGCAGATCACATCGTCATCCCGATTCACGTTCCCGAGGGCCTGAACAAGAGTCTCTTCGGGCGCCTGCTGGCGGAAGACGTCGCCAAGCCGCTGACCTCGGGAAAGCCTGGAAAGAAGGTACTCGCCGAGAAGGGCACGGTCATCACGAGCGCGGTCGTGCAAGAGATCCTCGACGGGCTCGGCGAGGCGGCCGAGGGAGCCACGCTCCCGGTTCGCTCGGTGCTCAAGTGCCGCAGCGACTTCGGCGTCTGCCAGTCCTGTTACGGGATCTTCCTCGCGACCGGCGGTCTCTGCGAGATCGGCGATGCCGTGGGGATCATCGCCGCACAGTCGATCGGCGAGCCGGGGACGCAGCTGACGATGCGAACCTTCCATACGGGCGGTGTCGCCGGAGCAGACATCACGCATGGCCTGCCGCGCGTGGTGGAGATCTTCGAGGCACGGAACCCGAAGGGCGTCGCGAAGCTTGCCGAGGTGGGCGGGCGCGTGGAGCTCGAGGAGGGCGATCGCGGGGCGAAGGTCATCATCCACAGAGACGCGCTCGACGAGAACGGAGAGCCGCTCGAGCCCGTGTCATACCAGCTGCCCCGACGAACCCGCGTGCTCGTGACCAACGGGCAGGTCGTCGAGCCCGGCGACGCGCTGCACGAGGGATCGTTGAACCCTTCGGAGCTCCTGCACCTCAAGGGGCTGCTCTACGGGTCGACCCCCACCGAGCTCTACCTCGTCGCCGAGGTGCAGAGGGTCTACAAGTCGCAGGGCGTGGACATCCACGACAAGCACATCGAGCTGATCGTCCGGCAGATGCTGAAGAAGGTCCGGGTGGATAACTCCGGCGAAACCGAGCTATTGCCAGGTCAGCTGGTCGACAAGATCGTGTTCGAGCGGGAGAACGCTCGCGCGGCGGCGGAAGGCAAGGAGGAGGCGACGTTCGAGCCGCTGATTCTCGGGATCACGAAGGCGTCGCTCGCCACGGAGTCCTTCCTGTCGGCGGCCTCCTTCCAGGAGACGACCAAGGTGCTGACGGACGCCTCCATCGAGGGCAAGGTCGACAACCTGCTCGGCCTCAAGGAGAACGTGATCATCGGCAAGCTGATCCCCGCGGCGACAGGCCTGAAGAAGTACCGGACGATCGAGATGGGCCCGTCCGAGCGGGTGCCGGTCTCCGCTTATGCGCGGCCCGAGACGGAGGCGGAGCTGCTGGCTGCGCTGGAGGAGATCGGTTCCGACGGCGGGGATGGCGTGGACCTGGGCTCGCTACCGATCGACTTCGGCGGAGCGCCGGACCGCGGCGACGGCAACGGAGTGCCGCTCGAGAACCCGGAGGCGGAGGAGATTCCCGAGATCAAGTCGCCGCTCGACGAGCCGGCCTAGCCCCGGGACGTCGAACTCGTAGTAGAGAGAGGCGGCCGTTCGGCCGCCTCTCTCCTTCGCTTGCTCGTACCTCGGCCGCCTCGGCAAGAGATGTGCTGTACCTTAGTGTCTCATCCCTGGTGGCTCGTGAGCCCGGCCGCTGTGTGGGGCGGATCTGTGCCATATCGAAACTTCATCTCGAACTGCCAGATGCCGCATGGGCCGATCCCTGAATCGACAGCTCCGCCGTTCCCGACGACACCAATGCCGGGTGTCTCGTAAAGCCCCACTCAGCGAGTCGATGACACGCTTTCGGATTGTCCTGGTTGCCTCGTTCGTGGTTCTGGCGTCACTTGTTGCGGCCGCCTCGCCTCTGCCGCCGCCGATTAGCGGTGATTTCCACCCGACCTGGTCTCCGGACGGTCGGCACGTCGCGTTCTTCAGAAGCGACGGCGACGAAGCGGCGCGAGGCCTTTACCGAGTGAACGTCGCGACGCGAGCTTTGACGAGGCTGACGAATGAGCGGCAATCCGTGACCGGCTTGGATTGGTCTCCGGACGGTGCAAGGCTCGTCTACGCGAAAACCTTGGCGATTCCGAATCGTCCTCCACCCGCCGAGCAGCAGGACGTCTTGACGATCGGAAGCAATGGAGCGAACGTTCAAAACATCACCGGGACGGAAACCGATGAGTTCGCGCCCGTCTGGTCTCCGGATGGACGACGAGTCGCTTTCGTGGCATCAGCGAGCGGACGAACCGCCATTGCCGTGATGAACGCAGACGGGTCCGGGCGGCGGTCGCTTGCGGTGGGTCCGGGAAACGACCTGGATCCGGCCTAGTCCTCGGCCGGAAGAATCGTCTTTGCGCGCTCCACCGCCGATGGGAATCGCTCGACCAACCTGTTCGAACTCGGCGCGGACGGGGCCGAGCCGCAAGAGGTCACGAGCGACGGCACGCACAAGGCACACCCGTCCTGGTCCCCCGACGACGCCAAGATCGTCTTCGAAGGCGAAGGCGGGCTGCACGTTGTCACCATCGCCACGCGCAGGAGCAAGCGGCTCACGAGCGGGATGCATCCGGAGTGGTCGCCCAACGGTCGCCAGATTGCGTTTGTTGATTCGAGCGGGCCAGGACGACGCCCCTCCATCTACGTCATCGATGTGGACGGGAAGGGAAAGACTCGGCTGACGGCATCACCTGACGTGCCGCGTACGGTCGACCCCGCGTGCACCGTTGTCGGCACCACGCGGTCGGACGAACTCCGTGGCACAGCGCGAAGAGACGTCCTCTGCGGCCTCGCCGGGAATGACGTCGCGCTCGGGCGCGCGGGAGATGACTCCATCTTTGGAGCGCTCGGCGACGACCGCTTGAGTGGCGGAGGTGGTCCCGACGAGCTCGATGGCGGTGGAGGTCGAGATCGAATCGACGCGCGAGACGCAGATCGCGACCTTGTGGCTTGCGGACCGGGCAACGACGTCGTTTGGGCCGACAAAACCGACAGTGTTCATCACACGTGTGAAACCGTGATCCGTCGAAGGTAGTGCTCCTTCGCGACGTGGCACTTAGGTGGCTGGGTCTGCGCATGTTCCGAGCGGCCCCGCCAGCTCGCCGACAAAGATCGTGCTCGCGCGGGAGAACGCCCGCGTGGCCGCGGAGGGGAAGGAAGAGGCGACCTTCGAGCCGCTGATCCGGGCATCACCAAGGCATCGCTCGCCACCGAGTCCTTCCTGTCGGCTGCCTCCTTCCAGGAGACGACGAAGGTGCTGACCGACGCCTCGATCGAGGGCAAGGTCGACACGCTGCTCGGGCTCAAGGAGAACGTGATCATCGGCAAGCTGATCCCGGCGGCGACCGGCCTCAAGAAGTACCGGACGATCGAGATGGGCCCGTCCGAGCGGGTGCCCGTGTCCGCGCGGCCAGAGACCGAGGCGGAGCTGCTCGCTGCGCTCGAGGAGTTACCGGCGGCCAGGCTGTCAGGCGAGGGTGAGATCCGTCCGCGCGAAGTCGTCGCCGAGGGCGAGGAGCGGCTCGTCGGCGAGGCGAGCGGTGGCGTACGTCAGGCAGTCGCCGAAGTTCAGGGCCGCAGCGTGTCGGCCCTTCCCGAAGCGCCTGTACGCGTCCACCGCGACCGGCCAGTGTTCCTCGCCGAACGGGACAACCTCTGCGGTCAGCTCGCCGAGGAAGCGCGCCAGCAGCGTGCGGGCGCCTACGCCGAGCTTGGCGGTCAACACGACACCCGTCTCGGCCAACGTGGGCGCTCCGATTCCGGGCGAGTGTGCGTCCGCGAGTCGGGCAAGGGCCGCCTCGTGACCGTGCTCGCGGAGCAGGATGGCGACGACGACCGAGCTGTCGAGGATCACGCGCCTTCGCTGCCGTAGCCGAGAATCTGCTCGCGCTCCGCTTTCGTCGTACGCTTCCCGAGGACGTCCGGCGAGATCTGTGGCCAGATCTCGTCTTCGAGCATCCGCCGCAGCTCGACCGACCGGTCTTGCTCCTTGACACGGCGCTCGAGGCGCCGTCGCCGCTCGGCCAGCGCTACCTTGACCGCTCGCGTCTTCGTCTCGCCTGCAAGACGAGCCACCTCGGCAGCGAGGCGTTCGGTCTCCGCGTCCTTGATGTTGAGGGCCATAGCTGGATTCTAACCTTTATGGTGGAATGGTGTAAGACGCTGACTGCGCTCAACGGTGCGCGCAGCCGGCACGGGCGTGGCGACGGAGGCCGAAGAGATCCCCCGATCGACTCGCCCCTCGACGAGCTCGCCTGAGACATCCGCCCGAAGCCCGTTCGGACTTCGGGCGGCGACTCGCGAACCAAGCGTTGGAGTTGGAGACGCCGGGCCAAGCCCGGCCTCGCGGCGCTCCTCCGCTAAAGAGTGTGGAAATCCACAATTGCTGCCACGGCTTCCGGGAGCTAGCTTCGGGTCAGACGCCGGGGCCTTCGAACACCGTCCTGCTCCGAGCGCATCCACCGATCACCGGAGGTACGCATGCACTCATTATCCCCGCGACACGCACCCGGCAGTCATCCGGGCGATCGCAACACCGAGGTTCGGCCAGTTCGCCAGCCGGGTGCCGACCGCATGAACTCCCAAGGAGGATGCATGACCGCAACGCCTGTATCTCGCTTCCTCTTCCGGCTTTGCTTGCTCGTCGGCATCAGCGCGGCGTTCGCCTTTCCGGCGGGGGCGTCTGCCGATCCCGGCACATGCGACACGACCGCGCCGACAGGGTACGCGCTGCCCGAGACGATCACGGTGCCGACGACGGGGGCGGGGTGATGTCTCTGACCACGCTCCAGAACGGCGTGACATACAAGATCCGCGGCTGCGGGACGGTAGCCCTGGCGAACGACGGCCGCCCCGACGACGGCGATGCCGAATACCAGTTCGAGCCCACCCCCGACCATATGCCGGCCAACAACGTGCCGCCCAACTGCGTCGACGTCGGCATCGGGATCAACGACACGGTCAACGACGCCTCGAAGTTCCCCTCGTGGGGCGCCTTCAGCCCGACGCACAACTACACGATCAACTTCATCGGTCTGGGTGCGCCGATCGGCCTTGACTTCCACGACTGCTTCGGCGACAACGTGGGGTCGCTGACCGTTCTCATCTTCCCCCGGTATCGCTTTCGGTCGCGTTCCGCTCCCTCGCTGCGAGTGCGACGTCAAGCGGAGTGCTCGTCCGCTGGCGCACCGCCTCGGAGATCGGCACGCTCGGGTTCCACGTCTACCGGGAAGTGAACGGCAAGCGCGTCCGCGTCAACGCCAAGCTCATAGCGGGCAAGGGCCGCGGCTCGTACTCCTTCCTCGACCGGCGCGCGCCCAGGCGGGCGAGCCTCCGCTACTGGATTCAGGAGGTCGCACTCGACGGGACGCGCAGCTGGCACGGCCCCGCCCGGGTCGTGCGAGCGTAGCTGCCTGCAGAGACGGTCCGGCGAGAGGCGGTCGCCGGCCGCCTCTCAGCACTCACCTGCGCCGGGAGCATCGACGCGAAGCCCGGCTGCTCTAGCCGCCTCGCCAAGCCGCCGATCGTAGGCGACGACCGCATCGATCTCGTCGCGGACACGCAGGGCGGAGACGAGGTGCAGGGCGTCGAGCGTCCGAAGCTCGGATGGCCGTGCGCGCGCTGCCTCTCGTTGCAGCTCGTCGTCGAGCTCCAGTAGGTGGAAGTACCGCAACAGCTCCTCTGCCCGACTGACCGTCTCTTCGGCGCCGGTCTTCAGATAGGCGGCACGCGGAACCTCGATGGAGGCGATCTCGCTCGCGATCGTCTGCGCCTGCCCGAGGTAGCGAGCAAGCGCGTCCGTTTCGGTCTCTCGGACGACGAGCTTCAAGATCGCCGATGAATCGAGGTAGACGAGGCGGGGCGCGTTAGTCGCCACGGAGAATGCGAACCGCCTCCTCGCTCGTCATCCGGGAGGGGACATCGAGCGGGGCGGGCCGCGTGCCGCGCGCGCGCGGCGGATACAGCTTCCCTTCGGCGATCAGCCGCTCGAGCCTCGCGAGCGAGCCGATCGGGACGATCCGCGCTACGGGGCGACCGCGGTCAGTTACCTCGAGCATCTCTCCGTTCGTCACTCGGCGAATCGCGCGTGAGAGGTGTTCTCGAAGCTCGCGGATACCGATGCGAGCCGGCTCCATGTGGCTACGACGATACTACATTTAGCGGCCAGACTCCCAGGTTGGACGCCTCACGCCGGATGCATCAAAATGCCACGTTGATATGATTTGATGCATACGTACCACGCTCTCCCTGGAGGACGGCCTCTTCGCCGAGGTGAAGCAGTTGGCGGCGCGGACGGGCCGCACCGTCACGAGCCTCGTCGACGAAGCGCTTCGCCAGATGCTCCTGCGGCGAGAAGCGCCGCCTGAGCGGCAACGGTTCGAGATGGTGACGTTTCGAGGGAGTGGGGCCAAACCCGGCGTCGACCTCGACGACACAGCGGCCCTGCAGGACCTGATGGACGAGCGTGCTGCTCCTTGACGTCAACGTGCTCGTCTACGCGCATCGCGAGGATGCGCCGGGACATCACTCCTATCGCTCCTGGCTCGAAGACCTCGTCAACTCGGATGCCGCGTTCGCGCTGTCGGAGCTCGTGCTCATGGGGTTCCTCCGGGTCGTGACGCATCCTCGCGTCTTCTCCGTGCCGACCGGCCTCGACGCTGCCGTGGAGGCGGCCGAGCGCCTGCGAGGCTGGCCGAACAGCGTGCCCGTATCGCCCGGGGCGCGCCACTGGGACATCTTCGTGCGCCTCTGCCGGCGCTCCGGCGCCAAGGGGAACCTGGTCAGCGACGCATACCACGCGGCCCTGGCGATCGAATCCGGGAGCGAGTGGATCACGACCGATCGCGATTACGCGCGCTTTCCGGACCTGCGCTGGCGCCACCCGCTGGAGGGCGGCTGAGCCCTCGGCCCGAACGCGTGCCGCTTTGCGCCGCGGCGTGTGCTACACATGCTGCGGGGGTCGTATGAAGCGGCTAATTCTCATCGTTGTTTGTCTTGCCGCGCTCGCTGGCGCGCTCTCGCCGCACGCCCGCGCTGCCGGGCAGTGCGGGCTGCCCCGCCAGACGCCACTCTGGATCGACTTCGCCGACGGCTCGGTGCCCTTCTGGAAGACGTTCGCCCGCCCCGGAACGATTGCGGCGGCCGCCAACTTCATCTACCCGCCGCGCTTTCGAGCCGCCGGTGCGAAGACCATCTACTGGGACATGTACCTGACTACCCGGCGCACGGGCACTCCCACCGCTCCGGCCGACCCCGAGCTCGTGGTCGACCGCGCTCACCGGCTCTTCGACTACGCAGTCGCCTCGTCTGCCTGCCCGACGCCGTGGATCGCCGAGAACGAGCTCTTCGGGGCCGGATTGCCCACGCCCTGGTCGCCCACGAACGCGCGCTACCGGGCGAACGTGCTCCTCTACTTGCGAACGCTCGCCGCCCGTGGCGCGCGCCCGTTCTTGCTCGTCAGCAGCGCTCCGTACACCGTGGGGGAGGCCGGCGACTGGTGGCGTCAGGTTGCCCAGGTCGCGGACATCGTCCGTGAGGTCTACTTCCCCGCGCCGCCGATCTACCGGCAAGGGCCGATCCAGGGCAGCCGGACGCTACGGGCGGCTTTTCGCCGAGGCATCGCCGACTTCGTCGCTATTGGCATACCGGTGACGAAGCTCGGGCTGATGGTCGGCTTCCACACGGAGGCCGGAACCGGGGGACGGGAGGGGCTGAAGCCGGCCCACGCGTGGTTCGAGACGGTGAAGTGGCAGGCATTGGCGGCGCGCCAGGTCGCACTCGAATTCAAGTTCGCGACCATCTGGTCGTGGGGTTGGGCCAACTGGGGGGAGCGCGGCCTCGATCCGGACAAGGAGGCGGCCGCGTGCGTCTATCTCTGGACGAGAGATCCCAAGCTCTGTGACGGGCCGCGTGCCGCAGGTCCCGCCTTCGACGCCTCGCTGACCGAGGGACAGCTGAGCCTTCCGCCTGGCGTGAAGTGCACGGTCGATGATCGCGTCGTCCGCTCGAGCGACATCGCAGCGCTGGCGCGTGTAACCGGAGACCGCCAGGTCGCCTACAGCGCACTCTTCTCGCGCGCGGCGGAGAGCACTTTCCTCACGGTGCCGACGGCCCGAGTTTTGGCGGCCGAGAAGCTGGTGCTCTCACTTCGCTTCGGAGGAAGCTTTTCGGCGTATGAGGCGGCGCTTCGCAGGGCGGG
>JACCTQ010000007.1 GCA_013812265.1 Actinomycetota bacterium | reverse complement strand
GCCACCGGCAGCGCAGGGGAGTACAAGGAGCGCTTCGCGCCGGGCTTGAACGTCTCGGCGCTGATCGCCCAGATCGCGTTCTGGTTCGTCTTCGGCCTCGCGATCCTGCTGGCCGTGAGCGCACTGGGAATCGAGGCGCTCTCCAATGCGATCGACGGTGTCGTCGGCTACCTGCCGAACGTCGTTGCCGCAATCCTCATCCTCCTGGTGGCGATCGCCATCGCGGGTGCCGTCGGCGGCATCGCGCAGCGTCTCATGGGCGGCACGATGCTGGGCAAGCTCGTCCAGACGGCCGTTCCGGCGCTCGTGATCACGATCGCCCTCTTCATGGCGCTCGTGCAGCTGAAGATCGCGATCCAGATCGTCGTGGCGACATACGTGCTCGTCCTCGGCGCAATCGCGCTCGGATTCGCGCTCGCCTTCGGCCTCGGAGGTCGAGACGTCGCGCGCGAGATGCTGATGGGCGCCTATCGCAGCGGACAGGCCGCCGTGCCGCAGATGAAGGAAGAGGCGCGTCAGGCCAAGGAGCAGGCGGCGGACGACGTCGAGACGCTCAAGCAGAAGGCCGAGAGCGGCTCACCGTCGACGGGTGGATCCGCACCCGGGTCGACAACCCGCCCGGCAACCTCATAACAAATCAAGAGCAAGAAGGGAGAAGCATGCCCAACGAGATGACGATGGACACCCTCGCCGAGGCACGGGGCCTGCCCGTGTACGACTCGGCCGGTGACAAGATCGGAAACGTCGAGGAGATCTTCTACGACGAGGAGACGGACAAGCCGGAGTGGATCGGCATCGGCACCGGGTTCTTCGGAACCAAGCGGGTGGTGGTACCGGTCGAGGGCGCAGACATGGACGCCGACGGCTACCGGGTCCCCTACTCGAAGGACCAGGTCAAGGACTCGCCGGACATCGACTCGGACGAGATCAGCCAGGACACCGAGCAGGAGCTCTACTCGTACTACGGCCTGGGCTACTCGGAGCGGCGGTCTGACACCGGTCTTCCCGAGGGTAGCGCGGGGACGACCGACCGCGATACCGACGACGCGGACGCAAGCGTCACGCGCTCCGAGGAAGAGCTCCGGGTCGGTAAGCGAACTGCCGAGGCGGGCCGCGTCGGGTTGCGAAAGTGGGTCGAGACGACTCCCGTTAGCGAGGATGTCGAGGTCCGTCGTGAGACCGCTCGGGTCGAGCGCGAGCCGATCGACCAGCCGGTGAGCGGTGCTGAGATCGGCGAGGACGAGGTCGAGGTCTCGCTCAAGGCCGAGGAGGCTGTCGTGGACAAGCAGGCGGTCGCCAAGGAGCGCGTCACCATCCACAAGGACATCGAGACCGACCGCGAGGTCGTCCAGGATGAGCTTCGGAAGGAGCGCGTCGAGGTGGAGGGCGACAACGTCGAGGACCGCACCTAGTCCAACTAGGGCGGAGAGCCAGCTATGGGGCGGCGCCGGGCCGCCCCATCTGGCCGAAAGGAGTGACTGGGGTTGAATCGGGATCATCAGACAGAAGCGGGCGGCGGCCGCGAGGGACGCGGTGCGACGGCGCGGCGGGACGGTCGCGTGGACGAGGATGCCACGCGTCCGGACGTCGGCATCAGGGAAGTGCGAGAACGCTTCGGCGGAATCGACCTGCCGGCAACGCTCGTGGGAATGCTGACCGCGCTTGCCTTGCTGGTTTTGCTCGGAGGGTTGATCGGCGCCGCGATCGGCGTCGTCGGTTACCAGACCGGGCTCGAAGACAGCGAGGCGGAGCTCTCGACCGCGAGTCTCGTGGGCGGGGTCGTCACGCTCTTCCTCGCGTTCCTCGTCGGCGGCTGGGCGGCAGCTCGGATCGCCCGCTACGACGGAGCCCGCAACGGCCTCATGACAGGAGTGTGGACGATTCTTCTCGCCGCTCTCCTGAGCGGCCTCGCGGCCTGGCTCGGCGACAAGTACGACGTTCTCCGCAACGTGGAGCTGCCCCAGTGGTTCTCACAGGACGCCCTGACGACCGGCGGAATCATCAGCGCGGTGGTCGCGATCGGCGCCATGCTGCTCGGTGGTCTTCTGGGCGGACTCTGGGGCGAGCGCTACCACCGGCGGGCCGACGCAGCGATCGCGGCTACCCGCCCCGGGGGAATCCGGCAACGTGGAAGGCGGTTGGAGACCCGATGAGCGGACGCGGAGATCGTCCTGACGCCGATACCGCGGCCGAGCTGGTTCGCCACGAGGAAGAGTTCCACATCGGCAAGGAGGTGCGCGAGCTCGGCGCGGTCCACGCGCGCAAGCGCGTGGAGACGGAAGAGGTGGAGGAGCTCGTCCCCCGCCAGACCGAGTACGCCGACATCGAGCGCCAGACCCCGCAGGGCGAGGACTCCGGCGAGATCGAGACGCTTCCGGACGGCTCGGTATCCGTCCCGATCTTCGAGGAGCAGCTCGTGGTGACGAAGCGCCTCGTGGTGCGGGAGCGGGTGATCATTCGCAAGCGCACGGTCACCGAGGAGCAGCGCGTCGACGCCGAGCTTCGCAAGGAGCGAATCGAGATCGACACGGAAGGCCACGCGGAGCTCGACGACTCGGAGACGGCCGGGCGATGATTCCGAACTTCCATCAAACGTCGGCCAGCGGCCAGATCACGACGTCCTGGCGGCGCGCGAAGCGGAGGAGAGGCGCTTCCTCCGGCAGCGCGACGCCCCGCGGGGCCATCGAGTTCTCCTCGATCTCTGCCTTAGCCTCCTGGAGCGGCCAGGGCGGATGGTGGATGTCGGCGCGCTGCACCCGCCCCTCGCCATCCACCGTGTAGAGGCAATAACGCTCGGCGAGGAAGTGGTCGAGCGAACCGGGAACGGCCTGGAACACCTCGCCGATGGGCCGGTAGCGCGCACGGAAGGCGAGGGCCGACCCACCGCCTCGGCGGGCACTTTCGTACTCGATCCAGTCGCCGACCGGCCGGGCCGACATGCGAGCGCGGAAATAGGGCAGCTTGTAGACGCGCCGCGCCGCCTCGACGGCGATCGCGCTCTCAGCGTCGAGACTGAAGAAGTAGATGCCGGGCTTGCCGTCCAGGGTCACATACGTGC
This sequence comes from Actinomycetota bacterium, assembly GCA_013812265.1. Classification (GTDB taxonomy): domain Bacteria; phylum Actinomycetota; class Thermoleophilia; order Gaiellales; family Gaiellaceae; genus JACCTQ01. Next base: position 5,213 of record JACCTQ010000007.1, on the reverse strand, counting down.
GGACGTTGAGCTCCAGGAACGTGGAGAGCCGCGGCACGGGAAATGTGCCCCTGAGCCGAAACGTCACCCTGAACGGCGTGATACCTAGCCAGGCGGCGCCCTCCCAGGTATCGAGTGGCAGCGCCTGCGGCACGATCGCGCGCAACTCGCTCTCGGGCAGCCGCCAGTGGACGAAGAGCAGGTCGTCCCAGGTCTGACCCTGGATCCAGGGCCCCTCGGGCATCGGCCAGGGCCGATGCAGCGTCTCCCCGAGCGTGGCCGTCTGCCGCGCCGGCGCAGCCAGAAGCTCGAGGACGTTCACGCCGCGTTACTACAGGTTGCCGCGGAGTGCCTGCTCGCGCTCGATCGCCTCGAAGAGCGCCTTGAAGTTGCCCTCGCCGAAGCCGCGTGATCCGTGCCGCTCGATCACCTCGAAGAAGAGGGTCGGGCGGTCCTGCGCCGTCTTCGTGAAGATCTGCAGGAGGTACCCCTCCTCGTCCCGGTCGGCGAGTATGCGTAGACGGAGGAGATCGTCCCAGTCCTTCGAGATCTCGCCCACGCGGTCGGCCACATCGTCGTAGTACGACTCGGGCGTGTTCAAGAAGAGCACGCCACGCTGCTTCAACGCTTCCACCGTGGCGACGATGTCGTCGGTCGCGAGCGCGACGTGCTGGACGCCCGGGCCGCCGTAGTACTCGAGGTACTCCTCGATCTGGCTCTTGCGCTTCCCCTCGGCGGGCTCGTTGATCGGAAACTTGATCTTGCCCTCGCCGTCCATCATCACCTTGGACATCAGCGCCGAGTACTCGGTGTGAATCGCCTCGTCCGAGAAGTGGATGAGCTCCGTGAAGCCCATCGTGCGCTCGTAGAAGCCCACCCAGTGATCCATGCGGCCGAGCTCCACGTTGCCGACGACGTGGTCGATGATCTTCAGGCCGATTCCGGCAGGCGGCTGGCCGTCCTTCGGGACAGCCATGTAGCCCGGGAGGTAGGGACCGGCGTAGTCCTCGCGGTTCACGAACGTGTGGATGTTCTCGCCGTACGTGCCGATCGACGCCAGCTCGACACGGCCGTATTCGTCGTCGACCCAGTGCGGCTCGGTGATGCCGCGGGCGCCACGCTGCACCGCCTGCCGGTAGGCGTGCGAGGCGCTCGGCACCTCGAGTGCCACGTCCTTGACACCGTCGCCGTGAGCGCAGGCAAAGCGCGTGATCTCGCTGTCGGGCCGCAGGCCGCTCGTAAGGACGAGGCGGATGTCGTTTTGCTGGAGCACGTACGAGGCGCGGTCACGAACGCCCGTCTCGGGCCCGGCGTACGCAGCACGGGTAAACCCGAAGGCGTGCTCGTAGAAGTAGGCCGCCTGCTTTGCGTTGCCGACGTAGAGCTCGAGATGATCCCAGCCCTTGAGCGGCATGAAGTCACGGGAGTTCATGGGCTCCTCATCTTAACCCCGCTGAGGTGCACATCCGTCACCGTTACCCGCCCTCCCTCGCCGAAGAGCTCGTAGTGGTGCACGCCCGGAAAGTCCTGAACTCGCGCTCGGATCGTCCGGGCGAGCTTTTGCCTCAGCTCGGGATTCGAAGCACCGTGGAAGCCGCGGCAGCCGTCGCCGTGAGCTGCCCACCCCATATGGAGCGCACCCTCGCGATACGCGATCCGAGCGGCTCTCGTGCGGTCGGCATACACTGGAGCTCCGCCCGCTCTGGCCTCGAGCCAGTACTCCTCCGGAAGCAGGCCCGTCGCCTGCTCGAACGCCTCCATCGTCTTGCGGTGAAACCGGCGGTCGGCACAGAGCTGCAAGTATCCGAGCTGTCGGCGCTCGCCCATGGGTTCGATCCCCGACGTCATTCGGCGAGGACGGGGGCCGGCCTCTGCCGGCGTCGGGCGAGAACGATGCCGAGCCCGATGGCGATACCGCCGGCGATCTGCACGGCGGTCATAGCCTCGGAGAGGATCACGAGCGCGAACACGGCAGCCAGGAACGGTTGCAGATTCGTGACGAGCGTGGCGCGCGAAGGCCCCACGCGTGCGATGGCCTTGAACCAGAGCACGTTAGTAAGCACGAGCGGACCGAGAATCGCGAACGCGAGACACGCCCACACGAGCGGCGTGAGCGAATAGTCCTGGCGCACGACCTGCCGCAGACCGCTGAGAAAGAGGGGAATCCAGCCGACGAGGAGCACGAAGGCGCTGATGCGGAACGGCGAGTAGCGCTGCATGAGGGGTGCGATCGCGACGGAGTATCCGGCCCAGGTGGCGGCGGTGGCCAGCGTGAGCAGGATGCCCTTCAGATCGCCCGAGAGGCCGTTCTCGGAGCCGATGGCGACGAGCGCGACGCCTCCGAAAGAGACACCCCCCGCCGCGAGGAAGCGCCCGGAGAGACGCTCCATCTTGAATGCCCAGGCGATCAGGGCCGTGAAGATCGGAAGCGTTCCCATGACGAGCGCCGCCGTCGAAGCACTCGTAAAGGTCAGCGCATACACGAAGCTCACCTGGTTCAGCCAGACCCCGAGCGCCGCCGCCACGAGCAGGAGGACGAGGTCGCGCCGCTTGACCGACAGCGACCGCTCGAGGCCGTAGGTAAGCGACGCGAAGAGGAGCGCTGCGGCCGCGTACCGGAGCGTCGAGTACGCGAGCGGCTCGAACCCGTGGGTCAGCACGTACTTCGTGACCGTGAAGTTGAACGCCCAGATGACGACGGTCGCCAGCAGCATGAGATGGGCGGCGGTGAGTCGCACGGCTCGACCGTAGCGGCTTCCCGGCGCACCGCTTCGTTACGCTTGCGCATGGATGCGGGAGATCACGAGAGAAGACATCGACGCGCTGGTTGGGCCCGCAACGCCCCACTTCGCTCTGCAGCTGCGGGCCCGGGTGCACGAGCTGATCAAGGACCGGCCGGAAGACGACGAGCTACGCCGCCACGGCGAGCAGCAGATGGAGCTGCTCGACCGCCTCGCTCTTGCCTCCTCGACCGCGAGGGACAGCCCGAAGGAGGCGCGCAGCCGCCCTGGTTGGGACAGGATGCCGAGCTCGGCCCCGGTATACGACCCGCTACCGCGCAGCGAGTGACCGTGCAGGGCGGCTCGGTTCTCGTGACCGGCGGCTCGCGGGGGATCGGCAAGGCAATCGCCCTGCGCTTTGCGGAAGCCGGCGCGCAACGTGTCGCTATCGGCTACCTACGCAACGACCGGGCCGCGGAGGAGACGGCGGAGGAACTGCGAGCGCTCGGCGCCGAGCCTGTGCTCGTCCGCGGAAACATCAGCGGGGAGCGCGTGTTGCGGGAAGTCACCGAGCTTGGTCCGCTCGATGCCGTCGTGCACAACGCGGCCACAGGTGTCATCCGGCCGGCACTCGAGGTCGAGGACAAGCACTGGGACTGGACACTCGGTGCGAACGCACGTGCGCTCCTGTCACTGGCGCGGGCAGCGGCGCCGACGATGCCGCCGGGCTCCTCCATCGTCGGAATCTCGAGCCTCGGGTCGACCCGGGTGCTGGAGAACTACATCCTCGTCGGAACCTCCAAGGCGGCCCTGGAATCGCTCGTTCGCTACCTCGCGGTGGAGCTTGCGCCGCGCGGCATCCGGGTGAACGCCGTCTCCGCGGGGGTCGTCGAGACGGAAGCCCTCCGGCACTTCCCGAACCGCGAGGACATGCTGCGCGCCGGACGGGAGCGTACGCCGGCCGGGCGCCTCGTCGAGCCCCGGGACGTGGCGGACGCGGTGCAGTTTCTCTGCTCGCCGCAGGCGGACATGGTGCGGGGGCATATCCTCATCGTCGACGGCGGCTTCTCGCTGCTCGCCTGAGAGGCATGTCGGCGCCCGCCCGGTTCGTCGTGGCCGTCGGAAGCGGCAAGGGCGGCGTGGGCAAGTCCACAGTGAGCCTCAACCTTGCACTTGCCCTTCGCGAGAGCGGAGCGCGAGTGGGGTTGCTCGATGCGGACTTTTACGGCCCTGATATCCCGCTGATGGTCAACGTCACGCGAACGACTCCGCTGAAGAGCTGGGGCTTCTGGCAGCGATCCGGCCAGCCGCGGCTGGACCCGCTCGAGCGGTACGGCCTGAGGCTCATGTCGGTCGGTTTCCTGCTCGCCGAGAACCAGCCGCTTTCGTGGCCGGCACAAATGGTCGAGTTCGTCGGGCGGCAACTGGTTCACGACGTTCGCTGGGGCGACCTCGAGTACCTCATCGTCGATCTTCCTCCGGGAACCGCCGATCTGCAGCAGCAGCTGCTCGCGCTGCTTTCGCTGTCCGGCGCCCTCGTGATCGTGACCCCTCAGGACGTCGCCCACCTCGACGCGAAGAAGGTGCTCGCCATGCTCGCCGACGCGGCCGTGCCGGTGCTTGGCGCCGTCGAGAACATGAGCGCCCTCGTCTGCCCGCATTGCGGCAAGGAAGTGGACGTCTTCCCTCGGGTCTCCGAGAGTCGCTCGATCTGGTCCGCCGGTGTCACGCGCCTAGGGACGATCCCGCTCGACCCCGCGCTCGCGCGCGCCGGCGAAGATGGAAAGCCGTTGCTGATCTCAGACCCGTCGGGCCCTCAGGCGGAGGCCTTTCGCTCCATCGCGAGCGCGGTCACTCGGGAGTTGGAGCGCCGCGGCGCCGCTTAGAGCTCTTATGCCCAGCCGCCGCAGCCGGTAGCGTTCCGGCGTCGACGACGGAGGTTTGAGATGGGAATCGCAGTCAGCCTGATCCTGATCGCGGCCGGCGCGATCCTGACCTGGGCCGTGAACGCCGATCCGGAAGGTCTCGACGTAAACGTCGTCGGGGTCGTACTGATGATCGTCGGCATCGTCAGCTTCCTGCTCACCCTGCTCTTCTGGCAGTCGTGGTGGGGGCCTGGATATTTTCGGCGCGGAGGCGCCTATGCCGAAGGAGCTCCTCGCGCGCGCCGAGCCTACGGCGGGCGCCGAACCGAGTACGTCGAGGAAGAAGCGCCACGCGCGACGTACGTCGAGGAAGAGGAGATTCCGCCCGCAGGGCCGGGGGCGCCACCTCCGCCTTAGAACTCGTTTCAGAATGACGCTTCGTCGTCGGGGTGCGCTGGGCGGCGTCAGGCAAGGACGCAGGGAGCGCGCATGTGCTGGCACATGTAAGCGACCGAGGACGCAGCATGGCGGCGTTCAGCGCGGCCCGACGGCACAAGGCTTCATTCTGAAACGAGTTCCTAAGCGCATCGCCGATGGCGACGCCCGAAAGAGTCCGAACGTCGTCGTCGTGGACGGTGCGCAGGGCGGC
>JACCTQ010000354.1 GCA_013812265.1 Actinomycetota bacterium | reverse complement strand
CTCCCGAACGTACCCGACGAGGAGCTCGAGGCTGCGGCGAAGCGGGTCGCGGCTGCCATGTGAGCTCGAGCGGCTCACTCGCGCGGCGCCTCGGCACGCGCGACGCCGTCGTGATCGGGCTTGGCTCCATGATCGGCGCCGGTGTCTTCTCGGCCTTCGGGCCAGCGGCGAAGGCGGCGGGTAGCGGGCTCCTGATCGGACTCGCGCTCGCCGCCGGCGTGGCCTACTGCAACGCCGTCGCGTCAGCGCAGCTCGCCGCCCAATACCCGACGTCCGGTGGGACGTATGTCTATGGGCGAGAGCGCCTCGGCGAATGGTGGGGCTTCATCGCCGGTTGGGGATTCGTAGTCGGGAAGACGGCGTCGTGCGCCGCAATGGCACTCACCTTCGCATCCTACGCCGTGAGCGCCTCGCCTGGCACGCAACGCATCGTCGCGCTGCTCGCAGTGGTCGCCCTGACCGCGGTGAACTATCGCGGCATCACGCGGACCGCGCGGCTAGCGCGGGTGCTCGTCGTCGCCTCGATCCTCGCGCTGCTCACCGTCGTCGTCGCGATCGCGACGAGCGGCAGGACCAGCACGGACAAGCTGAGCGACCTCCCGTTCGGCACCGGTGGCATCTACGGAATCTTTCAGGCAGCCGCGCTGCTGTTCTTCGCGTTCGCAGGCTACGCGCGGATCGCGACGCTCGGAGAGGAGGTGCGGAACCCTGCCCACACCATCCCGCGCGCGATTCCGATCGCGCTCGGACTAACCGTCGCCCTGTACGCCGCCGTCGGAGTCTCTGCGCTGCTGGCTGCGGGACCGAGCGCGCTCGCGGCGTCCGCAACCCCAATCGCCACGGCGGCCGACGCGGCCGGTCTCTCCTGGGCGCTTCCCATCATTCGCGGTGGCGCAGTTGTGGCGAGCCTGGGTGCGCTCCTCGCCCTCGTTGCGGGGCTCGGTCGCACGAGCCTCGCGATGGCGCGCAACGGAGATCTTCCGCGCTGGCTCGCGTCTGTGCACCCGCGGTATCAGGTGCCACACCACGCAGAGATCGCCGTGGCGGCGGTGGTCGCGGTGCTCGTGCTCACGACCGATCTACGCACCGCGATCGGGTTCTCTTCGTTCGGCGTCCTGACCTACTACGCCGTGGCGAACGCGTCCGCGTACACGCAGCGCGACGAGCACCGTCGCTGGCCGAGGGCGCTCAACATCCTCGGAGGGGTGGCATGCGTCGCGCTCATCGCTGCGTTGCCGCCCTCCGCCGTGGTCGTAGGGCTGCTCGTGTTCGCGGTCGGCCTTGTGGGGCGGTGGGCGACCCTCGCGCGCCGGCGCTCGCGGTAGCGCTGAGTCGTGATCGAGCGAGGCCCGCGACGTGGCGCGAGCTTACGTCAGCGGAGCAGCTCGATCTCGCAGTGCACCCCGGGGGCTCGGGTCAGGCGGCGGTCGGCGGTCAGCAGCGGTGCATCCAGCGCCTCGGCCAGCGCGACGTAAGCGGCGTCGTTAGGCGTGAGGTTGTCGTGAAGCTCCCAGATCCGGATCATGAGGGGCTGGTGGGGAGCACGTACGAGCGGCAGGACAGCGAGGTCGGCGAGCGCCTGGCGCGCGCGTCGAGTCGCAAGCCGCCCGGCTCGCGCCGCCCGCCGCCAGACGGAGGCCACCTCTAGGTCGATGAGCTCGGGCGCAAAGAGGCGCTCGCCGGCGAGACGGCGGCGTGCCCGCGCTCCGTCAGGGCCGTCGTCGCCGAGCGCCGACGCGATGATCGACGCGTCGGCGACGATCATCGCGCGTCGCGCTCGGTGCGCACCGCGCGCGCAGAAGCGGCGAGCGGAATGCTTCCACCGGCTCGATCCCCAGCCCGGCGGAGCACTTCGTCCAGCGTCGGCCGACTGGCCTCGTCGACCAGGCGGGCGAGCAGGTACTCCTGCAACGACTGGCCGGCTTCGACGGCTCGGTATCGAAGCACGCGGTGCACATCGTCGGGGACGTTCTTTATCTGCACGCTCGGCACCCTCGCAGCGTAGCACCATTATGGCGCCAGAACATGTACTATGGCGCTATGCGGCCCGAGACAGCGGTCGCCCGCGAGCTCGCGGCGCTGCTTCCGCCCGGCGCCGTCCATGCGACCCCCTCGGCGGAGTTTCTGTCCGACGAGACCGAGGGGCGCGGGTTCAGGGGCTCCGCCGAAGCGGTTGTCCTGCCCTCGAACGCTCCCGAGGTCGCACGGGTCGTCGCGTGGTGCTACGAGCACGACGTCGCCATCGTTCCACGCGGCGGCGGCACGGGCTTCGCCGGAGGAGCCGTCCCGCTCGACGGAGGAGTCGCCCTCTCGCTCGACCGACTCGTCCGCGTGCGCTCGTTCGATCCCCTCCTCTGGAGAATCTGGGTCGAGTCGGGTTTGAGGACGGCAGACCTCCACCGGATCGCGCGCGAGAGCGGACTCTGGTTCCCTCCCGATCCGGGCGCGGCGGAGCAGTCCCAGATCGGTGGGAACATCGCCACCAACGCGGGAGGACCTCACGCGTTCAAGTACGGACCGACCGGCGCCTGGGTCACAGGTCTCGAGGCCGTGGTGGCGCCGGGCGAGATCGTCTCCGTCGGCGGCCCGATTCGCAAGGACGTCGCGGGCTACGATCTGAAAAGCCTCCTGATCGGCTCCGAGGGGACGCTCGGCGTGGTCACGGCCGCCTGGCTGAAGCTGCTGCCGGCGCCGGAAAGCGCCCTGCCGGTGGTCGGCTTCTACCGCGGCACCGCGTCCGGCTGCGCCGCCATCGAGCGGGTGCTCGGCAGCGGACTCCCTGTCGCCGCGCTCGAGTACCTGGATGCGGCGACACTCGCCTTCGCAACCCCCTCATTTCCAGGGGAAGTACCCCCGCCCGCGGCGCTCCTCGTGATCGCCGAGGCCGACGGGAGCCGGACGGAAGCTACTCGGCTGAGGGGCGAGGTGCTCGAGGCGCTCGCTGAGGATGCGCTCGTCGTCCAGGCGCCGACCGACCCGGGAGCCGTCGCCGAGCTCTGGCGCTGGCGCGACGGCGTCTCGCTCACGGTCACGGCGGAGCGAGGCGCGAAGGTCAGCGAAGACATCGTCGTGCCGATCGACCGCCTCGCCGAAGCGATCGAAGGGACGCTCGAGATCGGTCGCCGAAACGGCCTCGAGGCCTGTAGCTGGGGTCACGCAGGGGATGGCAACCTCCACTCCACCTTCCTCGTCGCCCCGGGGGACGAAGCAGAGCTCCGGCGGGCGGAGCTCGCCGCGGGAGAGATCTTCGCGCTTGCGCTCAGGCTGGGCGGCTCGATCTCCGGCGAGCACGGAATCGGCTGGATGAAGCGCGGTCAGCTAGCCCGGCAATGGGCGCCCCGGGCACTCGACCTGCACGAGGAGATCAAGCGCGCGTTCGATCCGAAAGGCCTCTTCAATCCCGGCAAGAAGCTCGCCCGCTGGAGCTAGCCGCGGAACGACGGCGTCACGACTTCGCGGATCTTGCGCGATTGGCTCGGTGACCACCTCGACCGCGCGCTGCTTCCGTAGGCGAGCTCGTACCCGGCGGGCGGTGAGCGATCTCGCTCCAGAAGCGCACGAACGCGTCCTCGCAGAGGAGACCCATCCGCAGCGCCGCGCGTGCGTGGGCGATCCTTTCGGGCTCGTGGTCGGCTAGGTGGGCATCGAGCGCATTGAAGGCCTCGAGCCGAGCCCGATGGGCGGCCTCCTGCACGCGCGCGTGTGCGGCAACCTCCTCGGGAGACAGGAACTGACCGAAGAAGAGCTTGAGCAGTGCGAGGTCACGGAGCTGCGGCGGCTCGACGGTCGGCTCTTGCAGCCAGAGGCGAAGCGCGGCGAGCCCGTCGTCGGTCAGCGAATAGGTCCGCCGCCGCCTGCCGGTTGCCTCCTGTTGCTCCTCGAGCAACCCGGCTCCGGCGAGCCGTGCGGGCTCGGAGTAGAGCTGGGAGTGGGGGAACGACCAGAAGTTGCCAATCGACTCGGCGGCCCACCGCTTCAGGTCATACGGGGTCGCCTTGCCTGCGCGGCCGATCAGGCCGAGCACGAGGTAGGACACCGGTGTGAGGCCGATCGGCTGTGGCATGTGAACGAAATGTAGCTGCGGTTCGGACGATTCGATACTTATACTTTACAGACGGTGCGAAATAGATTACTCTGCGACGCCAGGAAGACCAGCCACTTCACCAGCGCCGCGGATCTCCCCGGGGGCGGAAGGGAACAATGAACACTCTGACCGAACGAGCGGCACGCGTGAGCAGCCGGCACCCCTGGCGTGTGCTCCTCATCTGGGTCGTCGTCGTCGTCGCGGCCGTCGGCACGATCGGGACGTTGTTGGAGAGCGCGCTCGAGGGAGACATCGCGATCACGAGCGACGTCGAGTCGAAGCGCGCCGAGAAGCTTCTTGCCGAGGGATTTCCCGCGCCGCGGCCCGAGGAGGACGTCACCGAGGTCGTGGTCGTCCGCTCGCAGCGTGGCACGGTGGACGGTGCGGCCTTCGAGCAGAGCGTGCAGCGGCTCGCGAGCGAGTTGCGCACGGCGGGCGCTACCAACGTCATCAGCTTCTACGCGAGCGGCAACGAGCGGCTCGTCTCCGCCGATCGCGACGCGACTCAGTTGCTAGTCGGCCTCGGCCCCGAAGCGGACGAGGAGGCGGTGAAGCCGCTGGTGGCGCTGGTGCAGGCGCTGGACGAGAAGCCCGGCATCGACGCGGCCATGACGGGCGAATGGACGGCAGACGCCGACTTCGGGCAGCTCTCGCAGGACGACCTTCGCACGGGTGAGCTCTTCTTCGGCGGGCCGGCCGCTCTCGTCATCCTGCTGCTCGTCTTCGGCGCCGTGGTCGCCGGACTCATGCCGCTCCTGCTCGCGATCGTCGCGATCGTCGTCGCCCTTGCCCTGACTGCGCTCGTGGGACAGCAGTTCCCGCTCTCGGTGTTCACGGTCAACATGCTCACGGGCATGGGGCTCGCGCTCGGGATCGATTACTCGCTGTTCATCCTTTCGCGTTTCCGCGAGGAGCGGGCAGGGGGCCGAGAGAAGCTCGATGCGATCGCGGCTGCCGCGTCGACGGCCAGCCGTGCCGTCCTTTTCAGCGGCATCGCCTTCGTGCTCGCGATGACGGGGATGCTGCTCGTTCCGAGCACGATCTTGCGCAGCCTGGCCGCGGGAGCCATCCTCGTTGCAGCCGTCTCGATCGTCGCCGCGCTCACGCTCCTGCCGGCCGTGCTGAGCCTGCTCGGCGATCGGGTGAACGCGCTCCGGATTCCATACTTCGGCCGCGCGGCCGTCGGGGCCTCCGAGAGCCCGTTCTGGTCGAGGATCGTGCGCGGAGTGATGCGGCGGCCGGCCCTGAGCCTTGCGCTCGCCGCGGGGCTGCTCGTGGCCGCGGCCCTTCCCGCGCTCACGCTCGCTGTCGGCTCCGCGGGGCCGAGCACGCTGCCGGATCGGTTCGCGTCGAAGCAGGGCTTCCTGCTCCTGAACGAGGAGTTTCCGAGCGGTGGCGTCGAACCGGTCGAGATCGCGGTGAGCGGTGACGTCGGCTCCTCCGAAGCGAAGACCGCGATCGACAAGCTCGAAGCCGAGGCCGACCGTCAACCGATCTTCGGCGAGCCGGCGGTCGCGACCAACGAGGCCGGCGACCTCGCACGGATCACGCTGCCGATCGGCGGCGATTCGATCGGCGAGCAGGCGACGACCGCCGTTCGCAACCTGCGCGCCGACGTCGTCCCGAAAGCATTCGCCGGCGTCAACGCCGAAGTGGCCGTCGGCGGCGCGACGGCGGAGGAGATCGACTATCACGACACGATGAGCAGCTGGCTCCCGCTCGTCTTCGTTTTCGTGCTCGGCCTCTCCTTCATCCTGCTCACGATCGCCTTCCGGTCGATCGTCGTCGCGGCCAAGGCGATCGTCATGAACCTGCTCTCCGTCGGCGCGGCCTACGGCCTGCTCGTGCTCGTCTTCGTCGAAGGCGTGGGCAACGAGCTGTTCGGCTTCGAGCAGGCCGACTCCGTCGAGGCGTGGGTGCCTCTCTTCCTCTTTTCCGTGCTCTTCGGACTCTCGATGGACTACCAGGTGTTCCTGCTCAGCCGCATCCGCGAGCGCTACAGCCGGACCGGCGACAACGACGCGGCGGTCGCCTTCGGCGTCGGCTCCACCGCGCGGCTCATCACGGGGGCGGCGCTCATCATCATCGCCGTCTTCTGGGGCTTCGCGATGGGAGACCTGATCATGTTCCAGCAGATGGGGTTCGGCGTCGCAATCGCGCTCTTGATCGACGCGACCATCGTCCGCTCGGTGCTGGTGCCCGCGACCATGAAGCTGCTCGGTAAACGAAACTGGTACCTGCCCTCATGGCTCCGCTGGCTTCCGGACGTTCACGTGGAGGGCACGGAAGAGCCGCCGCGGGAGGTGCGTCCGGCCACCGGTCCGGGATAGGCCTATTCTGATCGGCGGTCTGCTGCTGGTGCTGGCTCAGGTCTTGGCCGCCGGTGTGCGCCTGCGCCAGGACACGGACGGCCTGCGCGTCGGAGCGACGAGCCACGATCGAACTCGGCAGAGCGCCGCCTTCTCGCTAGCCCCGACGGCACGGTCAGCGCCGAAACCATTCGATCGCCCACCGGCTTCTACGCCGTGAACGAAACGATCAGCTCCTCGGCTCCCTCTGGGAAGACCGTCCGCACGCGGACGACGTCGTCGAGCTCCTCGACCTCGAAGTCGAGAAAGGCGCAGCACTGCCGGGGCCAAGGGTGCAGGCGATCGGTTCACCGCCACCGATGGCTGCGGGTGCAGGGCGCGAGTGACTTTCGGGACGGAGCACTAGGGGCACGGGATGGGCGGCGGAGCCGGGCGGGCTTCGCCGCTGCACATCAGCCTCTCGTCAGCGCGGGCCGACCGCCTCGGCGGCCGGGCGCTCGACGTCGAATGTGGGCGAGGCCTTGCCGTCGTGCGGCGGCTCGATGGTGAGATTCGGGAGCAGGCGGTCGAGCCAGCGCGGGATGTACCAGGACTTCTCGCCCATGAGGGTGAGGAATGCGGGCACGAGGGTCATCCGCACGATCAGCGCGTCGGTGATGATCGCTACCGCGAGCAGCAGCCCGAACTCCTTCGGGATCCGGTCGGCGCTCAAGATGAAGGCCGCGAAGACCGTGCCCATGATCAGGGCTGCGGCAACGACGACCCGGCCGATCGCGGAGATGCCGTGCTCCACGGCCGCTCGCGTCCTCAGACCGTGGACATGCTCCTCCCTGATGCGGCTCATCAGGAACACCTCGTAGTCCATCGAGAGCCCGAACAGGATCGCGAAGGCAATCGGCGGCACAAAGGTCTCGATCGGACCGGTCTGATCCAGCCCCGTCAGGCCCAGCAGATGGCCCTCCTGCACCACCAGCGTGAGCACGCCGAAGCCGACGAACGCGGACAGGATGGTCGTGATCGCCGCCTTGGTCGAGATCACGATCGATCTGAACGCCATCGCCAGCAGGATCAACGTGACGCCGATGATGTAGAGCAGAAACAGCGGCATTCGCTCCAAAATCTGATCGGCGATGTCCTTGAAGGCGGCCGTCAGGCCCGAGACGTAGGCGAGCGCATCGCCCCCCGCCGTCGCTGCCGGCACGACTTCACCTCGGATCCGGTCGACGAGCTCGTCGGTCGCCTCGTCCTGAGGAGCGGACTCCGGGGTCACGAAAACGAGCGCGACGGTGCCCTCGTCGTTGAGCTGCGGCTTGCCCACGGACGCCACGCCCTGGAGCCCCTGCACGCCGTCGTAGATCTTCTGCGGCGCCTGCCCATCGCCGTTCACGTCCACGACGATCGGGATGGGACTGTTGAAGCCGGCGCCGAAGCCCTCCGCCAGCAGGTCGTAGGCCCTGCGGCTGGTCTGCTCCTTCGGCTGCGTTCCCTGATCGGCGGCGCCCAGGCGCACGAGCATCGACGTCGACGCCAGAGCCAGGATGAGGAGCAGCACGACCGGGAACACGATCCGCGCGTTCGCGGTCACGAACCGGCCCCAACGGGCGACGAAGGTTTTCTCGCGGCCTTCCTCGGAATCGTCCACCGGACGGAGAAACGGCACCTTCAACCGGTCGATCTTGTGGCCGAGAAGTGCCAGAACCGCGAGCAGCAGCGAGTTCGCGATCAGCACCGTGGTCAGCACGCCGAGGGCGCTACCGATGCCTAGCTTGGTCACGAAATCCAGGCCGATCAAGGCCAGGCCGCTGACCGAGATGGCGACGGTCAGGCCGGCGAAGAGCACGGCACGTCCGGCCGACGCGCCGGCCTCGGCAGCGGCGTCCCGCGGTGAGAGCCCGTCGTGGAGAAGCTGCCTGAAGCGCGTGACGATGAACAGCGAATAGTCGATGCCGACGCCGAGGCCGATCATCGAGACCAGGATCGGCGTGATCGTGTTGATGTCCGTCAGCCCAGCCAGGATGAACAACAGCAAGAACGCGGTCGCGAGCGCCGCTATCGCCAGCGCGATCGGGATCAGCATCGCCACGAAGGTCCGGAACACGACGAGCAGCACGAGGATCGCTGCGAGCAAACCGAGCGCCTCCTCCGTCCCCTGCTCGACGGGTGGAAACTCGGCTTCGCCGTTGTACTCCACCGTGACCCCGGCGGGCTCGACCGTCTCGCGCACCGCGTCCTGCACGGCGAGGACGGCGTCGCGGTCCTCTGCCTCGATGGTCTCGCTGAACTGTGCCTCCGCGTAGGCGATGCGGCCGTCGTCGGAGACCGTATCCTCGCTGAACGGCTTGCCCACGCTTTCCAGGCCCGCTTCGTCGTCCTTGGGTGCGAACTCCGCTGACTTCAGGCGCGCGATCGCCTTCTCGATCGCCGCGCGGCGCTCGGGCGTCTCGAGCCGTTCGCCCTCCGGTGCCGCAAAGACCACGTTGAGCACACCGCCCTGCTCGGACGCGAACTCCGCCTCGATCAGGTCGGTCGCCTTCTGCGTGTCGGAGCCCGGGATCTCGAACTCGTCGCGCAACTCGCCCCCGACCGTTCCTACGAGGACGATCAGGAGCGCGACGACCCCGAGCCACCCGAGAACGACGCGCCACGGATGCGTGGCGCAGGCCCTCGTCCAGCGTGCGAGCGCGCCGGTGGAGAGACGTTCGTGGGCTGCGCGCCTCCTCATCGTCGGTCTCTTCTCGTCGCGCGCGATCCCGCGGTTCCCGTCAGTTCCTTCGTTGTCTTCTTTCATAGCGCCGTTCCCTTCGTCGCTCCGGTTCTAGCAAAGACCAGTCGACGTCCGAAAACTCATCGGTTGCCGAGAGCGTGGCGCTCCTTTCGGCCGCACGCACCGATACGCTCGCGTTGCCGTGATCGCTTACCCGGGGCGCGAAGGTGCACACAGCGCGGTGGCCTGCGCAACGCTCTTCCCGGGCGAGGAGCCGATGCCGCTACCGTCGTTTCGCGCGGTGGCCGAAGCTGTTGCCGCACGCGAGGCCGAGTACGGCGTGCTGCCGATCGAGAGCTCTCTCGCAGGCCCCGTAGCGGAGACACACGACCTGCTGTGGGATTCGCCGCTGTCGATCGTGGGCGAGGCCGTGCTCCCGATCCGGCACCTGCTGCTCGCGGCCACGGAGCTGACGCCGGAGCAGGTCCGCGTCGTCCTCTCGCACCCGGTGGCGCTCGACCAGTGCCGCGAGCTGCTCGCACGCTACCCGGCCGCGACCGT
>JACCTQ010000149.1 GCA_013812265.1 Actinomycetota bacterium | reverse complement strand
TCGCCGCCGCGTGGGCCGCGGACGCGCTCCCGTTCTACCCGGCCGGGTGGCCGGCCGGGCTCGCGCTGGCCTGCGGCCTCGCCACGCTTGCCAAGCCCCGTGTCGGGCTCGCCACCACGCTCTTGGTCCCGCTGCTTCCCATTGGAAACATCTCTCTCGGCCTCGCCTTCGTCTACGGGGCCGTCGCGGCCGCCTGGTTCGCCTTGTTCGCGCGGGAGCCCGGCGCGGGCGTCGCGTTCGCCCTCGGGCCGCTGTTCGCTCCGCTCGGCGCACTCGGCCTCTTACCCCTCGTGCTCTTTCGCATCCGCAGTACCGCTCGGCGCGCGTTCGCCGCAGCAGCCGCTGTGGTGGTTACCGCCGTCGTTGCCGTCATCCGCGGCACTGGCCTGCCGTTCACCGGAGAACAAACGCCGGTGAGTCTGAGCCTCCACGGGACGGACGGGCCCCTTCCTGCAGCACGGGCTCTCTGGACGGCGCTCGCTGCCAGGCCCGAGCTATTGCTCGAGGCGCTCGCCTTCGGGGCCGCGGCCGCGCTCCTGCCCTACGTCGCCGCACGCGGCGTCTGGGCGCTCGCCGTCTTCGGAGGAACGGTGATGGTCGCAACGGTTCTGCCGCTCGGCGACGTGTCGGCAGTCCCGTTCGTGGCCGCGATCTGGCTCACCTGCGTCGTCCTAGCGGTGCCGGACAAAGCCGCGAGGGTCTACCATGCACCCCGAAAAATGCTCGAGCATTTTTCGGGGTAAATGAGCGTTCTCCGCAGCATCGAACAGAAGATCGAGGGCCTCTTCGAGGGAGTCTTCGGCCGTGCCTTCCGAACGCACGTCCAGCCGGTAGAGCTTGCCCGCAAGCTCACGAAGGAGATGGACGATCACCGGACGGTCTCGGTCTCGAGGGTCTACGTCCCGAATGAGTACAGCGTTTACCTGGCACCGACCGACCGGGCGCAGTTCGAGGGCTACGAAGGCTCGATGATCGGCGAGTTGCAGGACTATCTCGCCGAGCACGCGCGCCGGGAGAACTACGCCCTCCTCACGTCGCCCAAGGTCTTGATGGAGACGGACGCCGACCTCGCCGTCGGCGAGTTCGGCATCGCTACCCGCATGGCGCAGCCTCCGAGTGGACGCAAGTCGACCGATGCTCCGAAGTCCCAACCGGAGCCGGGCGCAACCATGATCTACAAGCCAAAGGCAGCGCCCTCGGCCACCGAGGCGGTATCGCCGGACGAGCTCGGTATGGAACGCGAGATCGTCACGTTGACCGTCGACGGCCAGCAGCACGAGATCGCCAAGCGCCGGATCGTCATTGGCCGTTCGAAGGACTGTGACGTGCAGGTGGCCGATCCGAATATCTCCCGCCGGCATGCGGAGCTCAGGCAGGAGGGTGCGACCTACTGGCTGGTCGATCTGGATTCGACCAACGGAATGGAGGTGAACGGCCGCCGGGTCAAGCGGGCGAAGCTCGAGTCCGGCGACACGATCGTCCTCGGGTCGAGCGAGCTCGTCTTCGAACGGGGGGCGGACGCGTGAGCTCCGTAGCGGTCGAGGAGGCGCTCCTCGCGCTCAAGATCGCGTTCCTCGTCTTGCTGTACCTGTTCATCTGGCGCATCGTCCGCAGCGCCAGCCGCGATGTCCGCCTTCCGCAGGAGAGCTTCATGCTGGCGCCGCAGGATGCGGCCGCGGCAGGGCTGGGCCGCCAGACGGGCAAGCTCGTCGTGCTGAAGAGCTCCACGCTCGCGCCCGGTTCCGAGCACTTCCTCGACTCCGCGCCCCTCACCGCCGGTCGGACATCCGACAACGACCTCGAGCTCGCCAGCGACGGCTTCGCCTCGGCCAACCACGCGCGCTTTCAACCCCGCCGGGATGGTGTGTGGGTGGAGGACGTCGGCTCGACGAACGGCACGTTCGTGAACGGCGCGCGCCTCTCGAGACCCCGCAAGCTGGCGACGGGTGACGTGATCCGGATCGGTGAGACGGACCTGAGGTTCGAGCGGTGACGCTCGGGCGCGTGGCCGGTGTTTCGGACCCTGGCCGAAAACGACGCCAGAACGAGGACACCTACGTGTGCAAGCCACCACTGTTCGCGGTTGCCGACGGTGTGGGCGGGGCCAGCGCCGGTGAGGTTGCCTCCGGTCTGGCCGCGGCGGCGCTGCGCGAGGAGCCGCGCGAGGCGCCCCGATCGCCCGCCGAGCATGTCGAGCTCCTGATCCAGGAGGCGAACCGAAGGATCTACCAGCGCGCGACCGAGGACACTTCCCTGTCCGGCATGGGGACGACCATGACGGTCGCGCTCGTCGACGACGGCGTCGTCACCTTCGGCCACGTCGGCGACTCACGCGCGTATCTCTTCCGGGACGGAGAGCTGCGTCAGGTCACCGACGACCACTCCCTGGTCGCCGAGCTCCTCCGGGACGGCAAGCTCTCGCGCGAGGAGGCGGAAACGCATCCGCAGCGCTCGGTCATCACCCGTGCGATCGGCACCGACCCCGACGTCGACGTCGACACCTTCCCCGTCGACGTGCGGGAAGGCGATCTCTTTCTCCTCTCCACGGACGGGCTCACGGACATGGTCGACGACGAGACCATCCAGGACATCGTCCAGCAGAACCGCGACGACCCCGAGCGGGCGGCACGAGCCCTCGTAGAAGCGGCGAATCGCGGCGGCGGCGAGGACAACATCACGGTCGTCTTCTTCGAGATCACGGCGGCCGCCGGCGGCGCCGAGACCACCGTCATGCCCGTCCACGAAACGGACGACGAGGAGGACACGCTTTCGGGTATCGAGCGCGTGCCGACGCTCGAGCACGTGGGATCCTTCGACGAAGGCGGCCGGCGCCCGGCCAACGGCCGTCGCTTCCTCTACGGCCTGCTAGCTGTCGTGGCGCTCGCAGGTGTCTGCGTCGCGACACTGTGGGGCCTCTCGCGCTCGCACTTCGTCGGCGCCGACAGCGGTGGCCAGGTGGCCGTCTATCAGGGCGTGCCGTACGACCTGGTGGGCGGCGTCCGCCTCTACCGAGCGGTCTACGAGAGCCCCGTCCTGGCCGCGCAGCTCACCCGCGGAGAGCGGCAGCGCCTCTTCGACCACGATCTGCGAGGCCACGACGCGGCCATCGCGGTCGTCAAGGCTTACGAGGAGGACCTTATTCGGTGAGCGCGAGGAACCGAGAGCTGCTGAATCTCATCGTCGTCGGCATGATCACGGTCGCCGGCTTCGCAAGCGTCTACATCGCCCGGCAAGCGGAGGTCTCCTCTGCCTCGCTGTCGTACGCCGGCATCTTCCTGGGCCTCTATCTGGTCGCCCACATCGTGACGCGAATCTGCGTCCCGAACGCCGACCCGTACCTCTTGCCAATGGCCGGCCTACTGACCGCCATCGGCGTCACCGAGATCTATCGCTTGAACCCGGACGACGCCTTCCGGCAGGGCATGTGGATCGTGGTCGGGGTCGCTCTCTTCTCCTTCGTCCTGTTCGTGCTTCGCCGCGACTACCGGCGGCTCGAGAGCTACAAGTACCTCTTCGGCCTGACGGCGCTCGTGCTGCTCTTGCTTCCGGCGCTGCCGAAGATCGGCACGACGGTGAACGGGGCACGCCTGTGGGTCGATCTCGGGCCGCTTCAGTTCCAGCCCGGCGAGTTCGCCAAGATCATGCTCATCGTCTTCCTGGCGGGTTACCTGCGCGAGAAGCGAGAGGTGCTTGCCCAGGGGCGGCCGAAGGATCTCGGGCCGCTACTCGTGATCTGGGGCGGGGCGATGCTCGTCCTTTTCCAGACGAACGACCTCGGCAGCGGCCTACTGTACTTCGGCGTCTTCCTGGCCATGCTGTACGTGGCCACCGCGCGGCTGACGTACGTGGCGATCGGCGGCGTCCTGTTCGTCGCCGGGGCCGTCGGCGTGTATCAGGTGGTAGGTCGTGTGCAGGAGCGGGTGTCGATCTGGCTCGATCCCTGGAGCGATCCGCACCGGGACGGATACCAGATCATTCAGTCTCTCTATTCGATCGCGAACGGCGGGTATCCCGGCACGGGTCTCGGCCAGGGAACCTTCAGCACCACCGGTGGAGATCCGCTGATCCCGTACCTGAACACCGACTTCATCTACTCCGCGCTGGCGCAGGAGCTCGGCCTCATCGGCGCCTGCGCCCTCCTGCTCGTGTACATGCTCTTCGTGGCACGCGGCTTCCGCATCGCGCTGCTCACCGAGGACGGCTTCTCGAAGCTCGCCGCTGTCGGGCTCACCTTCACGTTCGCTCTCCAGACCTTCATCATCGTCGGCGGCATCCTGCGCCTGATCCCGCTGACGGGAATCACCCTCCCGTTCGTGAGCTACGGAGGGTCGAGCGTGGTCGCGAACTTCGTGCTCCTGGCGGGCTTGCTCTTGATCTCCCACCGGGCGAACAGCCTCTCGCCGCAGACGGAGAGAGGCTCGTGAACTCCCAGATCTCCCGCGTCGCGCTCGCCGCGCTCGCCATGCTGATCGCCCTCGTCGTCGCGACCACCTACTGGCAGACGTGGGCCGTCGCCGGTCTCGAGGATCGCCAGGACAATGCGATCCAGCGCGTCGCGCAGTTCACGATCAAGCGGGGAGTCATCTACGCAGGCGACGGGCGTACCGTGCTGGCGACGAACAAGCAGCGGCGTGTCAAGGGCCGGACCTTCTACTTCCGGCGCTATCCAAGTCGCGGTCTCTTCGCTCACACCGTCGGCTACGCCACGCAGCAGCGCTCGCGCGTGGGCCTCGAGCAGTCGTTGAACGACTATCTCACCGGGGCGAACTCGAACCTCAACACGGTGCTGAATACCACGCTCGACAAGCTCCGCGGCGTGACCATCAAGGGAAACAACGTCGTCCTCACCGTGGACCCCCGGGCGCAGCGCGTGGCGCTCGCCGCACTGGCCGGCCAGTGCGGCGCGATCTTCGCCGTCGCCCCGCGCACGGGCGCAATTCTGGTCAGCGCTTCCTCGCCAACCTACGATCCGAATGCCGCGGAGCGCAACTTCAAGCTGATCGAGAGGATTCGTGGTGCCTGCAACCCGGCATCGCCGCTCCTGAACCGCGCCACGAACGGCCGCTACGTTCCCGGCTCCACGTTCAAGGTCGTCACAGCCGCCGCCGCGATCGACTCGGGACGCTACTCGCTCGCCTCGACTTTCAACGATCTCGGCTACTGCATCGAGTACGGCCGCAGGGTGAACAACTACGACACGTCGACGCCGTTCGGCTTCGTGAACTTCGTCCAGGCGATGCAGCACTCGATCAATTCCGTCTTCTGCGACATCGGCAAGAAGCTCGGCCCACAGCTGCTCGTCGAGTACACGAAGCGGTTCGGCTTCTACTCGCCGCCTCCGATCGAGACTCCCTCCAACGAACGGGTGGCGAGCGGCCTCTACCGCGGCGGCAGGCTCTTCGAGCCCAAGAACCCGTTCCAGGTCGATCCCGGGCGATTAGCCTTCGGACAGGAGCGCCTCCAGGTAACGCCGGTACAGATGGCGATGGTGGCAGCCGCCGTCGCTGCAGGCGGGGCCGTGCTGAGACCCCACTTCGTCGACCGCATCCTCGCCACTGGAGGCCGGGTGGTTACGCGGACGAAGCCGAAGGAGCTCCGTCAAGCGATCAAGCCCTCGACTGCCGCCGCGCTCACCACGATGATGGAAGCGGTCGTGTCAGGCGGCACGGGGACGGCGGCCCAGATCCCCGGGATCAGGGTCGCCGGAAAGACGGGAACCGCAGAGACCGGCGTCAACGGCCGGAACACGACCTCGTTCATTGCCTTCGCCCCGGTCGAGCGCCCGCAGGTCGCCATCGCGGTCATCCTCGAAAACCAGAGCGGTACGGGCGGGAAGACGGCGGCGCCGATCGCGCGGATCGTGATGGAGGCACTCCTCCGCCGCGGTCGAACGTAAGTACCGTGAATCACTAGATGGCCGTCTCGGACACGCTGATCAACACACTCTTCGACGGGCGCTACCGCGTCATGCGGAAGCTCGGCGCCGGTGGCATGGCCGACGTCTACCTGGCCGAGGACCAGGAGCTTGGCCGGCGGGTCGCAATCAAGATCCTGAACGATCGCCACGCGGCCGACCAGCAGTTCGTGGAGCGCTTCCGCCGGGAGGCGAAGAACGCGGCAGGGCTCTCGCATCCGAACATCGTCTCGGTCTACGACCGAGGTGAGTCGGAGGGCACGTACTACATCGCCATGGAGTACATGGACGGGCGAACGCTCAAGGAGCTGATCGTCCGCGACACGCTCCCGGTTGCCGTCGTGATCGGCTATGCGCGGCAGATTCTCGCTGCCCTTCGGTTCGCCCACCGGCACGGAATCGTCCACCGCGACATCAAGCCGCACAACGTGCTGATCGGAAGCGAGGGCCGTCTGAAGGTGACGGACTTCGGTATCGCCCGCGCCGGCGCGAGCCAGATGACGGAGGTCGGGTCGATCATCGGGACGGCGCACTACCTCTCGCCCGAGCAGGCCCGGGGCGCCGCCGTCGACCAGCGCTCCGACATCTATTCGCTCGGCGTCGTCCTCTACGAGCTCCTCACCGGGGTCGTCCCCTTCGCCGGTGACACGCCCGTCGAGATTGCGATGAAGCATCTCTCGTCGGTGCCTGAGCCGCCGTCCCGGAAACGCCCCGACGTTCCTCGCGAGCTGGACAAGGTCGTCCTTCGGGCGCTCGCCAAGGACCAGGCAGGCCGCTACGGGACGGCCGAGGAAATGGACACCGATCTGGCCCGGATCGAACGGGGCCTCCGGGTGAGCCAGGAGACCGCGGAGGCTGCGACCGCGGTGCTGACCGGCGTTGGCATCGAGGCGACCGCGATCTCGCGTGCGCCGATCGTGACGTCTCGCCCTCCGGCCGGAACCGGCTACTACGAGTACGAGGCGCCCCGTCGGCGTGCCCGGCCGTTCTGGCCCTGGCTGCTCGCGCTCGCGCTCGTCGTGGCGGCAGGCCTGGCCGGCTGGTACGCGTACACGCAGCTTCAGCAGGAGCTGAACGAGGCAAAGCCGGTGGCCGTTCCCCTGCTGGTCAGCCTGCCGGAGTCCCTCGCCGTTCAGCAGATCCTCAACCTGGGCCTGCGGGAACGTGTGATCCGCCGGCCGCATGACGAGCAGCAGGTCGGCATGGTGTACGACCAGTCGCCTGGAGCCGGGGAGAAGATCGACCGCGGAAACCGGGTGACGATCTATGTGTCAACCGGCAAGCCCAAGTCGATCGTGCCCAACCTGGTCGGTGAGTCGCTGGCCGACGCGCGGAGCGCCCTTGCCGCCCGCAAGCTGCGGGTCAAGGAGGTCGAAATCTTCTCCGAGAAGCCGGAGGGAACGGTGATCGGCCAGTCACCGCGCGGTGGTACGAGCGTCGTTCAGGGGGCCACCGTGCGCCTCAACGTGTCGGCAGGGACGAAGCCGGTTCCTGTGCCACCGGTGGTCGGACAATCGTTCGAGTCGGCGAGCGCCGAGCTGACCTCGGAGGGCTTCGCGGTCGCGCGCGTCGACGTCGAGTCGGACCAGCCGGCCGGAACGGTCGTGGGTCAGGATCCGGACGCGAACGCGCTCGCGTCCGAGGGGTCGACGATCACCCTCAGCGTATCGGAGGGGCCTACGCTCACGACCGTTCCGGACGTGACGGGTCTCGACCAGTCCACAGCCCAGGCAAACCTCGAGAACGCCGGGTTCAGAGTGCGGATCCAGCGCCAGGAGACGAGCGACCGCGGCCAGGACGGCGTCGTCCTCGATCAGGACCCCTTCGGAGGTACGGAGACAACTCCGGGGGCGCCGGTCACGCTCGTCGTGGGGCGCTTCGAAGAGCCGGCGGAGACGGCGCCCATCGATCCGCCGGTCGAGCCGCCACCTCCGCCCGAGGACGACCCTCCACCGCTCCCGTGAACGGGCGCATGCGCGTCGCCGTCCTCATGGGCGGAAGGTCGAGCGAACACGACATCTCGGTCGCGTCGGCGCGGTCGGTGCTCGCTGGACTCGACCCGGAGCGGTACGAGACCGTGACGGTCGAGATCGCCCGCGACGGGCGGTGGGAGCTCGAGGGCGGGGCCCGCGCCGCGCTGGTGTCGGGCCAGGCCTCGGTCGCTGAGACACTGCCCGTGCCGACCGCGTCCGTGCCCGCAACGCTGGCCGGCGTCGACGTCGTCTTCCCGATCCTGCACGGGCCGTTCGGGGAGGACGGAACCGTCCAGGGCCTGCTCGAGCTCGCCGGCGTTCCCTACGTCGGCGCGGGGGTCATGGGATCGGCACTCGCGATGGACAAGGACGTGTTCAAGGCGGTGCTCCGCGACCGGGGCATCCCCGTCACCCGAAACATCACCCTTCGTACGGGCGACCGCGCCGAGAACCCGTTCGGCTATCCGGCTTTCGTGAAGCCGGCTCGGCTCGGCTCGTCCGTCGGCATCACCAAGGCGCACGACGAAGCCGAGCTGGAGCGGGGAGTCGCGCTCGCCTTCGAGCATGACGAGAAGGTGCTCGTGGAGGAGTTCGTGCACGGCGTGGAGGTGGAGTGCAGCGTCCTCGGAAACAGAGATCCGATTGCGTCCCTCCCGGGCGAGATCGTCGCCCACGCGGAGTGGTACGACTACGCCGCCAAGTACGACGAGGGCGGCATGGAGCTCGTCGTGCCGCCGCGGATCCCGGAGGAGTCCACCCGCCGCGTGCAGGAGCTCGCGATCGGGTCGTTCGTCGCCTCCGAGTGCGAGGGCATGGCGAGAGTCGACCTCTTCGTGCGAAAGGACGGTGAGGTGCTCGTGAACGAGCTCAACACGATCCCGGGCTTCACGGCCACGAGCGTCTACGCCAAGCTCTTCGAGGCTTCCGGACTGCCGTACCCGCAGCTGCTCGACCGTCTGGTCGAGCTCGCGCTCGAGCGCCACGAGCGGCGCCGGGGCCTGAGATTTTGAATAGAGATTTGACGGTCTTGGGTCAAACCGCTACCCCTTGGCGCTCACCTCGTTTACGTGAGCGTTGTCGTGACCCGCTCCCAGCTCGGTGATCCACACCACCCAGTAACGGAAGGCAAGACCCTTTCGAATCTCGATCTTCGTCGAGGGTGCGCGAACCTCCAGCTCGGCGGACCGAAAAGTGAAGCGGCCGTCCAGAGCGTCACCGGCCCTGATCCGGGCCTTGAAGCCCGGTGTGTCCGTGGCGATCGTCACCTCCGTCAACGCGATCGGCCTACCCGTGTCGAGGATCAGGCCGACACCCGTCTTCGTCGCGTCGAAATCGGAGTACGTCTCGGTCGTCCACGAGCTCAAAGGGTCGCCGTCGCTCGCCTCGACCGCCTCCCCGTTGTGCTCGCTTCCGTCGCCCTCCGGATCGTACGCGGTGAGTCCCGTCAACTCGACCGGCTTGGGCGTCCGGGTGGAGGTGGTCTTCCGATCCGGGTCGTCCGAGCGTGAGATGAGCGCGAACGCGCCGGCCGTGGCAGCGGCTATAGCGGCCACAGCAAGGGCGAGCGGCCATACTCGGCGTCGCCGTGAGAGCTCGCGCTTGCGCTCGGGCTTCTTGGCCCTCACGAGTGAGCCGGGCACGATCATCGTCATATCGCCGTCCGGCTCCTCCCCCAGCTCGGCCAGGCAAGCCTCGAGCTCGTCGACGAGCTCCGCCATCGACGAGAACCGGTCGTCGGGATCCTTGGCGAGAGCATGGTCGACCGCGGCAACGAGGCGCAGGGGAACATCCGGACGCCGCTCGAGTACGCTCGGAGGTTGCTCGTTCACGTGCCGAAGCGCGACCGAGACGAAATTGTCGCCGGTGAACGGCACCTCCCCCGTGAGCAACTCGTAGAGCACGACACCAAGTGAGTAGATGTCGGTCTGCGCATCGACATGCTCGCCGCTCGCCTGCTCGGGCGCGATGTAGTCGCTCGTCCCGAGCACCGTGCCCGTCTCGGTGGCGCCCTCGACGTCGACCGAGCGGGCGATGCCGAAGTCGGTCACCATCGGCCTGCCGTCCCCGTTCAGGAGCACGTTCTGCGGCTTGACGTCGCGGTGCACGAGCCCTCGGTCGTGCGCGAAGGCGAGTGCTCGGGCGACCTGGACGAGCAGCTCGAGCGCCCGGCGCACGGGAAGCGGACCGCGCTCGCCGACGAGATCCTTGAGTGTCTGGCCGGCGATGTACTCGAAGACGATGAACTGGCGCCCGTCCTGCTCGCCGCGATCGATCACGGTGACGATGTTCGGATGGCTCAGCTGCGCAGCGGCCCTCGCTTCCCGCCGGAAGCGCTCGACGTACTCCTCGTCGCGCGTGTAGTGCTCGTGGAGGATCTTGAGCGCGACCTTGCGCTCCAGCAGCTTGTCGTGAGCGCGATAGACGCTCGCCATGCCGCCTGTCCCGACGAGCTCCTCGAGCTCGTATCTCCCCGCGACCACTTCCACGGCTGAATCTTGCCGGTATCCGCTCTAAGCAGCCAGAGTGGTCTCGAGCGCCTGCTCCCAGACGTCGAGCGCCTCGTCCAGCTCTGCGTCGCTCAGAACGAGCGGCGCGAGCACGCGAATGCAGTTCGAATAGATGCCCGACTTGAGCAACAGGAGCCCGTTCTGCGCAGCGCTCTCGACGATCGCCGTGGCGAGCTCGGGCGCCGGTGCCTTCGTATCCCGGTCTCGGACCAGCTCGATCGCGAGCATCATCCCGAGCCCGCGCACGTCGCCGATCGCGTCGAACCGCTCCTGCCAGGTTTGCATCCGAGCCCGGGTCGCCTCGCCCAGGGTCGCCGCGCGTTCCACCAACCCCTCGTCGGCGATCACATCGAGGACGGCGAGCGCAGCCGCCTGGGCCACCGGATTGCCGACGTACGTCCCGCCGATGGCCGAGTCGGGTGGCGCGTCCATGATCTCGGCTTTCCCGACCACCCCGGAGAGAGGCAAGCCGGCTGCGATCGACTTCGCCACGGTCATGAGATCCGGCTCGATCCCGTAGTGCTCCACCGCAAAGAACTTCCCGGTGCGCCCGAATCCGGTCTGGACCTCGTCGACGATGAGGACGATCCCATGCTGGTCGCAGATCCGGCGCACCCCCTGCAGGAATTCCCGTGGGGCGACCACGAACCCGCCCTCGCCCTGTACGGGCTCGATCACGACCGCGGCCACGCTCTCGGCGGCGACCTGCGTGACGAGCGCGCGCTCCAGGGCGGCGAGCGCCGAGGCGCTGTCCGGCCCACGGTAGTCCTGCGCGAAGGGGACCCGGTACACCTCGGGAGCGAACGGGCCGAGACCTGCCTTGTACGGATGTGTCTTGGAGGTCAGCGTCAGCGACAGGAGCGTGCGCCCGTGGAAGCCGCCCTCGAAGGCGATGACTGCCGGTCGCTTCGTGTACGAGCGGGCGAACTTGACCGCATTCTCGACCGCCTCCGTCCCTGCGTTGAAGAAGGCGGCCTTGGCCGGACCGGCGAATGGTGAAAGCTCGATCAGCCGCTCGGCGAGCGTGACGTAGACCTCGTAGGGGACGATCGTGAAGTCGGTGTGGCTGAACCGCGCGAGCTGCTCTTGCGCCGCAGCGACCACCTGTGGATGCGAATGGCCGACGTTCAGACAGCCGACGCCGCCCGAGAAGTCGATGAACCTGTTGCCGTCGACGTCCGTGACCGTGGCGCCGCTGCCCTCCTCGATGACGACGGGCAGATAGATCGAAAGCGGATCGGCGATCACACGCTCCTTGCGCTTCAGAATCTCCGCGGAGCGGGGGCCCGGAACTGCCGTTCGAACGTCGATTGTCCGCGTGACCGCCATGCGGCCGGACCCTATCTCACGCATCGGCGGCGCCGCTCGGAGCGCCAAGCTCATCGGATGGAAGAAGCGGGGACAGCGGTTCTGGCCGCCCGCCGGCGGAGCTAAACGTTCGACCCGACTACGCTGGGGACCGTGAGCGTGCTGCGTAGGCGCGATCTGGACCCGGATCCGATCCAACAGTTCGAGCGCTGGTTCGACGAAGAGCGACGGGCCGGCGTAGAGACGCCCGAAGCCATGACGATCGCGACGGCGAGCGCCGCCGGACGACCATCTGCGCGGATGGTCCTCCTCAAGGCGGTCGAGCCGGCAGGCTTCACGTTCCACACGAACTACGAGAGCCGGAAAGGACGCGAGCTGGCCGAGAATCCTCGTGCAGCTCTCGTCTTCTATTGGCGGCGGCTCGGTAGGCAGGTGCGCGTGGAAGGAACGGTCGAGCAGACTTCTCCCGAGGAATCGGCCAACTACTTCGGGACACGTTCGGCAGGCGGCAGGATCTCGGCCTGGGCGTCAAGGCAGAGCGAGGAGATCTCGAGCAGGGAGGAGCTAGAGGCCGCGACGGCCAGGGTCGCGGGTCGATACGGGGAAGCCGAGATTCCCGTTCCGCCCTTCTGGGGCGGATACGTCGTCTCTCCGGAGGAGATCGAGTTCTGGCAGCATCGCGACAACCGGCTCCACGACCGGTTCCGCTACCGGCGGGAAGGCACGGGCTGGCTGATCGAGCGCCTCTACCCGTAGCGAAGCGCCGGGTTGCTTGTGGCTCAGAGCCACAAAGGCCCCTGATGCCGGTCGCGCCTAGAATCGTGCCGTGGTCCTCTCCGACCGGACGATCATGCGACGGCTCGAGGAGGGCAGTATCGAGATCGATCCGTTCGACAGCTCGCTGCTCCAGCCGTCGAGCGTGGACGTCCGCGTCGACCGCTACTTCCGTGTCTTCCACAACGCCCGCTATCCGTACATCGACGTTCGCGAGCCACAGGAGGACCTGACAGAGCTGCTCGAGATCGACGGCGAGTCGCCGTTCATCCTGCACCCCGGCGAGTTCGTTCTCGGTTCCACCCTGGAGCGGGTGCGGCTCCCGGACGACCTCGTAGCGCGACTAGAAGGGAAAAGCTCGTTGGGCCGGCTCGGGCTCCTGATCCATTCCACGGCGGGGTTCATCGACCCCGGCTGGAACGGACACGTGACGCTCGAGCTCTCGAACGTGGCCAACCTTCCGATTACCATCTACTACGGTATGAAGATCGGACAGGTGTCGTTCGTCCAGATGAGCGAGCCGGCGGAGAAGCCGTACGGAAGCAGTGCGCTGGGGTCCAAGTACCAGGGCCAGCGCGGACCGACGCCGAGCCGTTACTGGCAGAACTTCGTGAGTCAGAGGAGGGAGGGGGACACGTGATCCTGGTCACAGGCGGCGCCGGGTTCGTGGGGCGGCACATCGTCCACGGACTTCGCACCGAAGACCGGCCCGTGCGGGTGCTCGTCCGCGACCCGAAGCAAGGCGAGACGGTGGCGGCATGGGGCGCCGAGCTGGCACAGGGCGACATGACCGATCCGGCGAGCCTGCGCCGGGCCGTCGAGGGGTGCGAGCACGTCGTCCACCTCGTGGCCATCCGGCAAGGCAAGCCCGAGCAGTTCGAGCGCATCATGTCCCAGGGCACGCGCGACCTGCTGTCCGCCGCCAAGGAGGCGGGTGTCCGCCGGTTCGTTCACATGAGCGCGCTCGGCACGAGCGAGGAGACGAAGGATCTGGTTCCGTACTACCGCGCGAAGTGGGACATGGAGCAGGCGGTCAAGGCCTCGGGCCTCGAGTACGTCGTCTTCCGTCCGAGCTTCGTCTTCGGCTCGGACGGGGGCATTCTCCCGACCTTCAAGCGCCTGGCAAAGCTCGCTCCGGTCACCCCGATCACCGGCCCGGGCGAGCAGCGCATTCAGCCCATCTGGATCGACGACGTGGCGGAGTACTTCGCGCGCGGTCTCGACCTGCCCGCCGCCGCCAACCGCACCTTCGAGCTGGGTGGCCCGGAAGCTGTCACGTGGAACGAGTTCTGGGAGCGCCTGAAACGCGCGCTCGGCGTGCGGAGGCCGAGCGTCCACCTGCCGATGGGCTTCATGCGCCTGAACGCGCTCGTGACGGAGCGCCTGCCGGGAGACATTCCCTTGACGCGGGACCTGCTGCGGATGCTCGAGGGGCCGGACAACGTGGTCGCGGACGACGACGCCCCGGCGACGTTCGGGATCGAGCCCGTACCGCTCGACGAGCAGCTGCGCCGAGCGGCCTGACTCGCTTCACGATCTCGCT
>JACCTQ010000141.1 GCA_013812265.1 Actinomycetota bacterium | reverse complement strand
GCCTGCTCGAGCTGGGCGATCGCGCGGCGGCCGTCGCCTGCCTCGCGGTGCCTGTCGGCGCAGTCGAGGACGCGCCTGCGAACGTCTTCGACATCCTCGGGGGGTGTGAGGCGAACTGCCAGCTCGGCCAGCTCGGCGGCGGCAGCGGCTGCTCCTCGGGCGCGGACGTTCTTCGCCGCCTGCTCGACCGCAGCGGCGACCTCGCCGCTCGGCTTGGGCGTGGCGAGCGCGAGGTGGTGAGCTCGTTCCTCCGCCGACGGGACGATGTCTGCGAGCCGAGCGTGCAGCGACCGTCGGCGCGACGGCGTCTGGCGGGCAGCGACCGCAGATCCCAGTAGCGGATGGGTGAACCGCAGGCGCTCGCCGTCCAGCTCGACGATCCGTGCAGCCAGCGTCTCGGAGAGACCGGCATCGGTAGGGGAACCGACGGCGGATTCCACGAGGGTGACGGTCGGATCGGCGAGCGCAGCGACGGCGCGCGCGACCTCGAGGGCTGCAGCGCTGAGGCCGTCGACGCGCTCGTGCAGGAGCTCGTCGAGGTCGGAAGGAATCGGGAGCTCCTCGCCGGGAGCCAGCGTGCCGCCTCTGCGCTGGAGCGCGGTCGCAAGCTCGAGCGCAAAGAAGGGGTTGCCGCGCGATGTCTCCCAGAGCCTGATCAGGATCGGCCGAGGGAACGTCGCGTCGAGGCGGGCGCGAAGTAGCTCCTGAATCGCGCCCACGCTCAGGCCGCCGACCTCGACCGTTCGCAGTCGCTCCTCGGGCACGGCGCGGCGCAGCCAGGCCGGCAGATCGCCGCGGACCGCCAACAGGGCGGCGACCGGCTCACGGTCTAGGCGGGCGAGCCCGTAGCGAAGCGCCGCGAGCGACGCCGCGTCCAGCCACTGAACGTCGTCGACGGCGAGACAGACGGGTCTGTCGCCGGCGAGCAGTCGCAATGCTCCGAGGAAAGCGGCGGCCACCGCGCGGTCATCGGCGTGCGTCCCCGACTCCCCGAGCAGCAATGCGGCCGCGAGCGCCCGCTGCTGAATCGGCGGCAGCTCGGGCAAGACATCGCCGGCGGCATTGCCGAGGAGGTCGGCCAGACCCGCGAACGAGAGCCCGGTCTCGGCCTCCGATGGTCGAGAGGACATGATCCGGTAACCCTGGGCGGCCGCCGCGTCGATGCCGGCCAGCCACAGCGTCGTCTTGCCGATTCCGGCCTCGCCCCACAGCACGCCGACGCCCGAAGGCTGCTCGGAAGCTTCGAGAAGCCGGAGGATTGCTCCGAGCTCTTGGTCCCTACCGACAAGGTGCCGAGCAGTAGACATACTCAACGACTCGTCCGCACTCGTTGACCAGGTGGAGGCCGCGTACGACACCTGTTGCGGGAGTCGAGGGATCGGCCGGAGGATGGCTCGAGCACGCCGTCTTACTGCCGCAATACCGACTCAGGAGGCTTGGCTTCTGCCTTCTCGAACGCCTCCAGCGCTCGGTGATCTCGCCCAATGACCTGCGCCAGATCGGCGTACGCCATCCGATGCCTCCTAGCGAACCTTCAAGGCGAAGCGGAGACTCGCGACGCTTCCGCGGAAGCTCACGGTGATCCTGCCTCGAAAGATCTTTCCCGCTGTCCGGATCGGGATGCGCCACACGCATGTCGGCGACGGATATGCGTCGCGGACGAGGACAGGAACCGCACGGCCCGCGATCTGTGCGGGGCACGTGACGCGGCCGGCGTCGAGCTGGCCACCGGTATCGCTGCGCTGCACTCCGAGAGCCATGTAGAGCTTCTGCCCGGCGCGTGGAGTCTTCGGGATGCGCACCTTGTCCACCACGGATAGGCGCAACCGAGCGACCTGGGTCGTCGCGCGAGCCACGTTGTTTGCCCTCCCGGGGTCCGGCGTGGTGGAGGACGCAACGACCTCTGCCACCGCAGCACCCGCCCTCTCCGGCTGCACGGTGATGGTCACTCGCCGTTCCACGCCGGTCGCAAGCGAGCCGAGGTTGCAAGTAAGCCCGGTCTCGCGGCTGGAGCACCGTGATGGCGCGGCAGTGAACACAACCAAGGTCGAGGTCGCAGGAAGGGTGACGGCGAGGCTGACCTCGGCGGCGTCGTCGGGCCCCTGATTCTTGACGTTGATCGTGTAGGTCAGCTTTTGTCGTAGCTCGACGGGGTCGGGGGAGTCGGTCAGCGTGACGGAGACGTCGGCCGACTGCGCGCCCACCGTGCGCCCGTCCCCGGCGCCAAGTGCTAGCGCCATCACTCCGACCGCTGCGACCACCCGCATACGCATGGACGAATCAGGGTAGTGCGAGGTTCGACGCCGGTCAACGCGGCGGTACGATCCAGCGCGACGGCGCCGTGGCCGAGTGGTTAGGCAGAGGCCTGCAAAGCCTCGTACAGCGGTTCGAGTCCGCTCGGCGCCTCCTCACGTCTCCCGCGACCGGCGGCGCGGCACGGTCTCGCCCTCGGTGCCGGCGGTGCGAAGGCTGTGCGCCGGCGTGCGCGGAGCGAGGCCGAAGCGCGGGTCGGGGGAAGCCTCGCCCTCGAGCAGACCCGAGACGTACTCGGCGAGCGCAGGCCCGTGCTTGAAGCCATGCCCCGAGCCGCCTCCGAGTAGCCAGACACCGTCGTGCTCGGGGTGTGGGGAAACCAGAAAATTCGTGTCCTCGGTGAGCGCGTAGGGGCAGCTTCTCGTTCCCACCAACGGAGCAGCCGCGAGCGCGGGGAACCGCCGGCGCATGTACCGGCGCGCCCGTTCTTCCCCTTCCTCGGACGCCCTGCGCGGATCCGCGTCTGGATCGAGCTCCGGTCCCTCCAGATCGGGAGCGACCTTCACTCCTCGCCCGTCGAGGTCTCCAAGGCCGTAGACCGCTCCGTCGTAGTCCACCCAGCCGGGGACGGGTGGTGTTTCCCAGGAGGCCGGCGCGCCGAAGAAGTAGACGTCCTGTCTCGTGACGCGTATGCGCACCAGATCAGGAAAAAGGCGCGGCAGCCAGGCGCCGCACGCCCATACGACGCGATCCGCGGTCAACGCCTCACCGTCCACCGACGCAGCCGCTCCTGCGGGCCGTGCGGCACCTGGAACGATGCGCACACCGCGCTCGCCGGCGAGTCGCACGAGCGCGCGGACGGCGTCCCGCGCGCGCAGCACGCCGGCTGCCGGCTCGTGCAGAGCAAACGCGATCCCGTCGGGGTCGAAGCTCGGAAAGAGTTGGCCGACATCATCAGGAGCGATCCGCTCGAAGGGAACGCGCTCCTCCGCCAAGACGGCCTCGCTGTCGGCCTCCCAGCCGTCCGCGCGGCGAGCGAACCAGACCACGCCGCTCGGGACGAACAGTCTCTCTCCGGCCTCTTCCTCGAGCTCCTGCCAGAGCGAGCGCGCACGCCAGGCCGATCGCGTGTACCAGCGATCTGGCCCGTGCGAGCAGCGAAGCAACCGCGACTCGCCGCCTGACGCGGCGCGGACGTGGCCGGGCGCGTACTGCTCGACGAGAGTCACCGTCCAGCCGCGAATCGCCAGGCGGTGCGCGAGCGAAGCTCCGAAGACGCCGGCCCCGACGACGACGGCTCGTGGCACGCGGACGAGCTTACTTGGGAAACCGCGGAGTGCCGGTATTCTCGCTGGACTCGTGGACCTTCGGCCCATCGTTCTGCTCTCCGGCATCGTCTTCGCACTCTGCGGCGCTGCCGCGGCTGAAGGCGCGCCGGGATCGAGCGCGACTCGTGCCAAGGCAGCCCTCGTCGCGGCGGAAGACGCCTTCCGGCCGGACAGCCTGCCTGCGGAGGCGACGCTCGCTCTGCGGGATCTCGCGCTCGTGCGGGGCGATCTGGCGACCCCGGCCGATCGGGCACGGGCGCAGGCGCTCCTGGAGCGTCCCGAGTATGGGGTGGCGACCCGCTCCTTCTGCATGAATGTGTGTGTCCACTGGGCCGAGAGCGGGCGGGATGCGCCTCCTCTTCGCGACGGCAACGCGAACGGCTTGCCGGACTGGGTCGAGACCACGATGGTCGTGATGGAGGAGATCTGGGCCAGGGAGATCGTGCAGTTCGGCTTCCGGCCTCCGAAGAGCGACGTGACGCTGCCCGACCACGGGCCTGATGGGCGCCTCGACGTCTACCTCGTCGATATCGCAGACGAGGTGCTCGGCTACTGTGCGCCCGAGTTACCGCCCGGATACACTGGCTTCGACGTCCCGGGCTACTGCGTCCTCGACGACGACTATTCCCTCGCTCAGCTCGGCCCGCCCACGATCGGGGGACGCACCGAGCTCATGCTGACGGCGGCGCACGAGTTCTTCCACGCCGTCCAGTTCGGCTACGACGCCGCCGAGGACGGCTGGTTCCTCGAGGGGACGGCCACCTGGATGGAAGACGAGGTGTACGACGCGCTGGACGAGCCTCACGGGAGATTCCCCTACAGCCCGCTCCTCCATCCCGAAGTCCCGATCGACACCTGGAGCTCGTCGGAGCCGTACCAGTACGGATCGTGGGTGTTCTGGCGTTTCTTCGAGGAGTTCTTCTCGCCGGAACGGGCTCCGCGTGACGCCACAGTGATAAGGCGAGTGTGGGAGCTCGCGGACGCGAGCGCCGCGGCGCCTGATCTCTACTCGCTCGAGGCTGTCGACGCGGTCGCCCGCGAGCGGCAGTTCAGCCTGCGCTCCGTTTTCGTCGCCTTCGGCGTCGTCAACTCGGTACCGCGGTCGTTCTACGAGCAAGGCTCGGCCTATCCAAGCGCTCCGCCGGCCAGGTCGTACACGCTGTCACGTACCCGGGCGGCAACGGGCGCGCAGAAGCTGGTGCTCGATCACATGGCGAACCGGCACGTGTCTCTGCGGCGCGGCGCGGGCGTTTCCGCGGCCGGTCGGTTGTCCATCACGGTGGATCTGCCGGGCGTGGCGAGGGGATCCGAGGCGACGGCTTTGGTCCTCCGCCGCAGCGGCGCGCCTCAGATCGTGAGATTCCGTTTGAGCTTCTCCGGTGACGGCACCGTGAAGGTGGCGTTCGGAGCGTCGGTGAGCCGGGTCGTCCTCGTGCTGACGAATGCGAGCGCTCGGTTTACCTGCTGGCGGCGGACACGACTGGCGTGCAGTGGCACGCCGCTCGACGACAACCAAACGTATCGCTTTCGGGCGGCGCTAGCCGATTGATCAGGGGCAACTGACCTTGCGATCGCGCGCGTCGGTTACGCAAGCGTCTCGGCCGGCGCCGCCGTCCGCGAGATCATTTCCAAGCTTGCCGTCCCGGGCCGTTAGCAGGTCGTCCCCGGGGCCGCCGTAGAGGCGGTCCGACCCGACGCTCCCTGCGATGACGTCGTCTCCCTTCGAGCCGTAGATGGTGTTGTTTCCGCCTCCTCCCAGGATGAGGTCGTTTCCAGCCAGCCCGTAGATCGTGTCGTCGCCGCCGAACCCGCAGATGACATCGCGACCTGCCGTACCTCGAATCGTGTCCGCCCGAGCGGTTCCCCGCCGTGTGCACCCGGGCTGCCAGTCGGGGCCACGGACGAGCTGGGTCCCCGTCGAAAGCCTGCTCGCCGCTCCGCCGAGCGCGCTCATGACATGGATCTGCGGCGTCCCGGCACGGTCACTCGTGAAGGCGATCCGCTTGCCATCGGGAGACCAGGCCGGCTCGAGATCCGAGGCGGGGTCGTCGGTCAGGCGCCTCACGTTCGTGCCGTCGGCGGCCATGACGTAGACGTCGAGGCTGTCGTCGATCCGGTCGCTGGCGAACGCGATCGCGTTCCCGTCCGGAGACCAGGACGGCTGCGTGTCGAAGGCGGGGTTGGTCGTTACTCGCCGGACCGAGCCGCCGTTCGGGTTCATCGTGTACAGCTCCCAGTTGCCGTCGCGATTGCTGCGGAAAGCGATGCGGCCGCCGTCCGGCGACCAGACAGGATTGAGGTCCTCGAAGGCGTTCTGGGTGAGGACCCTCGCGCCGGTTCCGTCGGCTTTCATCACGGCGATCTCCGACGTCCGCGGGTCGATTCCCTCCCCGCCCGCGCGATAACGCTGGAAGACGATCCGGCGGCCGTCGGGCGACCAGCTCGGGCGTGTGTCGGCGAGCGGACGGCGTGTCAGGCGCTCGATGCCGGAACCATTCGCGTTCATGGCGTAGATCTCCGGGTTGCCATCGCGATCGCTCCTGAAGACGATTCTGGTGCCGTCCGGTGACCACACCGGGCCGAGGTCGTTGAGCAGGTTGTTCGTCAGGCGAGTCCGGCCCGAGCCGTCGGCGCGCATCGTGTAGATCTCCCAGTTGGCGCCTCTGCGGTCCGCGAACGCGATCCGGCCGTTCTGGCCCGGGAAGGCGCCACCGGCCGTACCGGCGCCGGCGAGCAGGCCGATTGCGGTCCCTACGGCTGCTGTTGTTCGTGCTGCCCGGCGGAGATCAGCCATGCCGGGATGGTACGCGCGCCCGTCGCTCGGGCGGACACAAGCAGACTCATTCGGCCCGGAGCCGTCGCGCCCAAGCGTCTCCAGCAGCGCGTCCTTCGGGTGTCGCGAGGAAGTGCTGGAGAGGAACGTGGAGGAAGGCCGCGCGTGCCTCGGCGAGCACCTCGTCGCCGTCGAGCAGCTCGGCGCGCACGCGGATTCTCCGGCCGCGGTTTCCCTCGACGCGGGATCGAAGCAGCAGTTGCGTGTTGATCGCGACGGGTCGCCGGTAGCGGATGAACATGCGGGCGGTTACGGCCGGGAAGCGGTACCACGAGGCGAGGAGGCCGCATGCCTCGTCGAGCGCGGCGCCCACCAGCCCGCCGTGCACGAAGCCGGGGCCTGCCTGGTGATGCTCCCCAAAGCGCAGGTGGGCATCGTAGGTGTCGCCTCCTTCGACCGTCGGTGCAGGCAACCCGAGGCCGAAGGGATTTTCGCCGCAGCCGAAGCAGGCCGGGTCGTGGTGCGCCGGAATGCGAGAGACGCCACTCATGCCTGACTGTGTCCATACCTCTCGCAGCCAATCGCACGTCGACGCGTCACTCTTGAGGCGACTTATGACTTCGAGGCGCGTCCTCGGCCGACCAGTCGCTCGCCGGGACATAAACGGGGGCCTGGCCCCATGACGGGGCCTTTGCTGACAAGCGCTCGCCGGGACATGGCCGGGGGCCTGTCCCCGAGACGGTGCCTCCGGAGACGGGGGCTCGCCGTCACCGCAGGCCCCCGAGCTCGTGGTGGGCGCGGAAGAAGTTCTCGGAGCCCGCAGTGGCCATCGCGGCGGACGCCGAGATCTCGAGCGCGAGCGTCGCGGCGGCGACGATCTGCGCGAAGCGGTAGACGTTTCCGGCCCCCGCGCAGCCCATCAGGCGGAGCCAGGACCGCGCGTACGGAAGCGTGGTGCCGCCGCCGACGGTTGCTACCTCGAGTCCCGGCAAGCGGATAGAGACGTGGAGACCTCCTTCTGCACGCCGCGCCGTGCCGTGCGCCATCGAGCTCGTCCCGATCATGCCGAGGTCCTGTCCCGTGGCCGTGAAGATGGCGGCGATCGCGGTCGCGGGCGTGAATGCAACGGATTGCATACCCGAGGCCACGGCTCCGTGCGTGCCGATGAAGGCGAGCTCCAGCAGATCGCCGACCGTCGTCTTCAGCACCCGTCGGATCGCTTCGTCGGTGAGGGTCGTCTCGGCGATGACCGTTTTCCCGTGCCCGCCCTGCTCGAAGTAGCGGTGAGAGGACTTCTTGTCGCCCCCCATGTTCCCCTCCAGCATCGAGCGGTGCGGCCGCACCGGAGCGCGCTCGGCAACGAAGGCCTGGTTCAGCGCGTAGCTGTTCCGCGTGACCATGTTGAGGCCGACGGCATCACCCGTCGTGTACGCATACATCACGTGGCACATAGGTCCGACGACGTGTGTCTGGATCTCCCGCAGCCTTGCGTGCCGTGACAGCCCCTGGACCGGTGCCCCAGCGAGCCACTCGCGCATCGCAGGCACCTGGGTCTCGATCCAGCTGGCGAACTCGAGGCTCTGCTCGGCGTCTCGGAAAAGGAACGCGCAGGCGCGGGTCATCCGGTCCCGCACGACATGCGTCCGAAAACCACCCGACTCCCCCGCCGCGCGCGCGCCCCGGTAGAGAGAGATGGCAAGCCCCCCCTCCGTGTTCGCCAGCGGAACATAGACGCCGTCCCGCTTCCGGTTGCGCCGAACGAGCGAACCGTCTGGCTCGTCGAGCTCGTATTCGCTCAGAGAGATGTCAACCGGGCCGACGACCGCGACTGGGACGAGAACCGCGCCGGTGAGGGCCTCCGTCGCCGACTCGAACGGCGCGAGATCGTGGGAGAAGACTTCCTCGCCTACGAGCCCCGCGATCTCAGCCTGCCGGGCCCCTATCGACTGCGAGTCGTTCTTTCGAGGCCAGCGGCGAAGCTCCATCTCTGTGAGTGAGACCCCGCTCCGATCAGAACGTCAGCTCGACTTCGCCCACGTCGAGGCCGAAGGATTGGGCCAGGCGAACGCCATTGTCGATGTCCTCACGCAGGAGGCGAATGTCCGTCTCGCGCATGAGGCGCCCCACGACCTCGCGCGCCTTCGGTCGCCAGAGCGCGTGCTGTACGAACACCGGTAGCAGGCGATTCGCCGCCTCGATCAGCTTCTTCTTGGTCTTCTCGTCCGCGTTCGCGAGCAGGATGCGTGCGTACTCCACGCCCGAGCGGTGATGGATGCCATCGTCCACCGTGAGCCGGTTGCAGAGATCCTCGAGCACGGTTCCGCGGGACGAGCGCGCGATCATGCGGAAACGCGGGATGATCAGCCGCTCGTAGAAGACCTGCATCTGGAAGACCTTCTCCTCGAGCGTGTCCGCCTCGAGCGTCATGTGGGCGAGATCGTCGAGGTAAGGGTCGCGCTCGCCCACGCCTCCCGTTTCGGCCACCAGCTTGAGCCACGCCTCGGTATGTCGCGACTCGTCCTGCACCATGGTCGTGTAGTAGAGCCTCGCCTCCGGGTCCGGCGCGATCGCGAACAGCTGGGTGGCCATCTCGACGGCCAGCTCGTCGGCCTGCAGCTGCTGGGTGATGACCGATCGCCACATGTCGTTGCGGCGGGCGATCTTTTGCGCCGTTCCCTTGTACTCGGGGATCGGGGGAGCCTCGTCCCAGGGAAGATCCCGCACCTGCCACTCGGCGCGTTTCGCAAGCTCGTAGTAGCGCAGCACGCCCTCGTAGGCGCTGCGGTCTCCGCCGGCGTCCGCCTGGGGCTCCGCGAGCTGCTCCGTGTCCATGTCGCAGAGAGGCTAACGTTTCGCCGACCGTGGGGACGCTGATGGATGGACGGGCGCTTGCGGCGCGGATTCGGGAGGGTGTCGCAGCGGAGGTTTCCGAGCTCGGAGAGCTCGGCCTTGCCACCGTGCTCGTCGGCGACGATCCGGCGTCGCAGCTCTACATCCGACGAAAGCACGAGGCGGCCCGTGAGGTTGGTATCTCGACGCGTGATCTCCACCTCCCCGAGGAGACGTCCGAGGAAGACGTGCTAGCGCTCGTTCGCGATCTGAACAATGACGACGGCGTCGACGGTGTCCTCGTCCAGCTGCCGCTGCCCCGGCAGATCGACGAGGCGCGCGTGATCGGTGCCGTCGATCCCGTGAAGGACGTGGACGGCTTCCATCCCGTCAACGCCGGGCAGCTGTACCTCGGCCGGCCCGCTCATGTCTCCGCGACACCGCTCGGAATCATGGCGCTCCTCGAGGAGTACGGTGTGCCGCTCGAGGGGGCCCGTACGGTGGTGATCGGTCGCAGTGACATCGTCGGTAAACCCATTGCGCTGCTTTTGTTGCACGCCAATGCGACCGTGACGATCCTGCATTCGCGGAGCCGGGACCTGACCGCCCACACGCTCGAGGCCGACGTCGTCGTTGCCGCGGTCGGCCAGAAGGGCCTGCTCGCCAGGAACATGGTCAAGGAGGGGGCCGCTGTCGTCGACGTGGGCATGAACAGGACAGAAGAGGGGCTCTTCGGGGATGTCGATCCAGATGTCTCCGAGCGGGCCGGGCTCATGACCCCTGTGCCGGGCGGAGTGGGCCCGATGACGATCGCCATGCTGCTGCGAAGTACGGTTCGCGCCGCACGGTTTCGTCGCGGCGTCCTTGCGTTCCCGTGACGTGAGCTATATTTCGGCCGCTTAACCGTTGGTCGGCGGCTCGGTGCCTGGGCCGTCGTTGTTTGTTGTAGAAGGGAGAACGTCGTTGGCTCAGGGCACCGTTAAGTGGTTCTCGAACGAAAAGGGCTACGGCTTCATCGAGCGCGAGAGTGGCGAGGACGTCTTCGTCCACTTCTCGGCGATCTCCGGTGAAGGCTATAAGTCGCTGACCGAGGGTCAGCGCGTGGAGTTCGAAGTCGTGCAGGGCTCGAAGGGCCTGCAGGCGGCGAACGTCCAGGCGATCTAGGACTTACCTTTCGGACGAGCGTGACTGCGGGCCCCGGAAGGGGCCCGCAGCCTATGTGGGAGGATTTTCGAATGGCGATCACGAGAGACGAGGTTCTGCACGTCGCGCGGCTCGCGCGGCTCGCGCTGACCGATGCGGAGATCGAGCGGCTCCAGGGTGAGCTGAGCGCGATCCTGGACGCTGTCGGGAAGGTGGCCGAGCTCGACCTGTCGGACGTGCCTCCGACATCACATCCGCTGGATGTCGTCAACGTCTTGGGTGAGGACGAGCCCCGTCCGTCACTGCCTGTCGGGGACGCGCTTGCGAACGCCCCGAGCCGGGAGGGCGGCTTCTTCCGGGTGCCTGCGGCATGACCTCTGTGGCCATCGTCCCTCGGGGTCGGGTTGTGGGCCGACCGCTGACCACCCGCCGGTTTCACCGTAGCGCCCAAAAACGCACCGATGGGTACGAAAGACGGTCGAAAGTGTGCCGTTGCAGGAGGGAGGCATGATCGACACGCTCCGTCTCACGGCAGAGGATGCCGCTGCCCTGCTCGAGGACGGAGAGGTGGCTGCCGCCGAGCTCCACGGCGCCTACCTCGAAGCCATCCGGGCGCGAGACGAAGAGTTGCACGCCTACTTGACGACCGTGGATGCGCCGGAGGGCGAAGGCGTGCCCATCGCCTTCAAGGACGTCATCTCGACCCGCGGGATCGAGACGACCGCGGGATCGAAGATCTTGGCCGGATACCGCCCCGTCTTCGACGCCACCGTTGCGAAGCGGTGCAAGCAAGCCGGCCTGCCCCTGCTCGGCAAGACGAACATGGACGAGTTTGCGATGGGCTCGTCCACCGAGAACTCGGCGTACGGGCCCACGCGGAATCCGTGGGACCCGGAGCGTGTCCCGGGAGGATCATCGGGTGGATCGGCCGCCGCCGTGGCGGGGGGCCTCGCGCCGTGGGCGCTCGGATCGGACACGGGTGGCTCCGTCAAGCAGCCCGCATCGCTCTGCGGCATCGTGGGCCTGCGGCCCACATACGGCACGGTGTCGCGGTACGGGATCGTCGCGTTCGCATCGAGCCTCGATCAGGTGGGGCCCCTGACGAAGACGGTGCGCGACTGCGCCCGCCTGTACCGGATCATCGCGGGGCGCGACGCGTACGACTCGACCACCGTCGAGCTTCGGGAGCCGGTCGAGATTCCCGCCGCCGAGGACCTTCGCGGCCTCCGTATCGGTGTGCCGAGGGAGCTCAACGAGGTCGAGGGCATCGAGGCCGGCGTCACGGACGCCGTGCGGCGGGCGATCGACTTGTGCGGCGGGCTCGGAGCGGAGGTCGCCACGTGTGAGCTTCCACGCTCGGTCGAGTACGGGCTCGCCTGCTACTACCTCGTGGCGCCGTCCGAGGCCTCTTCGAACCTCGCGCGGTACGACGGCGTGCGCTACGGCCTCCGGGCGGAAGGAAACGGTGCGATCCGCGAGATGTACGAGCGCACGCGCGACGAAGGCTTCGGGGATGAGCCGAAGCGCCGGATCATGCTCGGTACGTACGCCCTGTCGGCAGGGTATTACGAGGCGTTCTACGGTCAGGCCCAGAAGGTGCGGACGGTGATCGCGCGGGAGCACGCGGCGCTCTTCGAGCGCTTCGACGTCCTCGTGAGCCCTACATCGCCAACCGTCGCGTTTCGACTCGGTGAGAAGACCGAGAACCCGCTCGCGATGTACCTCTCCGACGTGCTGACCATCCCGTCGAACATGGCCGGGCTGCCCGGGCTCTCGATTCCCTGCGGGCTCTCGGACGGGCTTCCGGTTGGTTTCCAGCTGATCGGGCCGCAGTTCTCGGAGAACACTCTCTTCCGCGCGGGTCACGCGCTCGAGCGTGCGCTCGAGTTCGATTTCGTGCCGCCGCGGCTGGCGGCTAAGGATCGAGCATGAGCTGGGAACCGGTCATCGGCCTCGAGATCCACGTGCAGCTGAAGACGCGGACAAAGATGTTCTGCCGCTGCGAGCTCGGGTTCGGCGACCCTGAGAACACACGCACGTGCCCGGTCTGCCTGTCGCATCCCGGCACGCTCCCGGTACCGAACGCAAAGGCGATCGAATGGACGGTCAAGCTCGGCCTTGCGCTCGGATGCGAGATCGCGCCGCACGCGGTCTTCCATCGCAAGAACTACTTCTACCCAGACTTGCCGAAGGGGTACCAGATCTCGCAATACGACCAGCCGCTCTGCACCAACGGCAGGTTCCTCGTGCCAGGCCCGGACGGCGACGCCTACGTCGGGATCGTGCGCGCGCACCTCGAAGAAGACGCGGCGAAGAACGTGCATGTCGGCGGTGCCGCGGGGCGGATCTCGGGGGCGGACCGCACGCTGGTCGATTTCAACCGAGGCGGCACACCTCTGGTGGAGATCGTGACGCGCCCGGACCTGCGCTCGGCTGAAGACGCCAGGATCTTCCTGCAGCTCCTGCGCCAGACGGTGGTCGAGCTCGGCATCTCCGACGCCGAGATGGAGAAGGGGTCGCTTCGCTTCGACGTGAACGTCTCCGTGCGGCCGGAAGGATCGAGCGAGCTTCGCACCAGGACGGAGCTGAAGAACATGAACTCGTTCGCGTTCGCAGCGCGCGGCATCGCTCGCGAGATCGGACGGCAGATCGAGATCTACGAAAAAGGGGGGGAGGTGGACCAGGAGACCCTGCACTTCGATCCCACCCGCGAGGACGCGCCGCCTCTCCGCAGCAAGGAGGAGGCTCAGGACTACCGCTACTTCCCCGAGCCGGACCTCGTGCCGCTAGCACCCGCTCGTGATCTCGTCGAGCGGGCAAGAGCCGAGCTACCGGAGCTCCCGGGGCAGCGCATCAGGCGGCTGGAGCGAGACTACGCGCTGCCGTTCTACGACGCCGAGGTGCTGAGCGGGCTGCCTGCCCTGGCGGCGCTGTTCGAGCGCACGGTCGCGGCGGGGGGCGACGCGAAGGCGACCTCGAATCTGGTCATGAACCAGATCGTCGCCGCCGGTGTCGACCCGGCGGTCGTGGACGGCCTCGAGCTCGCGAAGCTCGTCGAGGCGCGAGGTCGGATACCTCGCGCTGCGCTCGACGAGGCGATCGCCGCGAGCGGAACTCCTGGTTTCCGCGCCGACGACTACACGGCGGACACGGCGATAACCGACGCGGAGGAGCTCCGGCCGGTCGTCGAGCGCATTCTCGAGGGCAATCCGTCGCAGGTGGAGGCGTATCGCGGGGGCAAGACAGGGCTGCTGGGGTTCTTCGTGGGCCAGGTCATGCGTGAGCTGGGCGGCAAGGCGAATCCCAAGGTCGTGAACGAGCTGCTCCGAGAGCAGCTCGGGCTCTGACGGCCTGCCGTTTTGACCGACGCGTCACCGGGTAGCCACCTCTGGAGCTTTCGAAGGAGGAGGAGGACATGGATACGTGGGTCTGGATCGTGATCATCGCAGCCGTCGTCGTGCTACTGCTCGCAGCATGGGCCGTGGTCCAGCGGCGCCGGCGTACGCAACTCCGTGAGGGCTTCGGTCCCGAGTACGACCGCACGGTCGACGAGACGGGCAGCCGAAGAGAGGCGGAGTCGGAGCTGGAGCAGCGGCAAAAACGCCGCGAGGAGCTCGACATCC
The DNA here is from genome assembly GCA_013812265.1 of Actinomycetota bacterium. Taxonomy (GTDB): domain Bacteria; phylum Actinomycetota; class Thermoleophilia; order Gaiellales; family Gaiellaceae; genus JACCTQ01. The sequence continues at coordinate 5,640 of JACCTQ010000141.1, read as the reverse complement.
GCCCGCTCAGTCCCGCGGCGAGAGACCGGTACATGAACCAGTGGCGGGACACTCAGGCTCGCTTCGTAGACGATCCGGGGGCAGCTGCAGGAGATGCCGATCGTCTCGTACAGGAGGTCATGCGCGAGCGTGGCTATCCCACCGACGACTTCGAGCAGCGGGCCGCCGACATCTCGGTCGACCATCCCCGCCTCGTGGAGAACTACCGGAGCGCCCACTCGATCGCCGCGTCGCACGAGCGGGGGGAGGCAGAGACGGAGGATCTGCGGCAGGCGCTCGTGCATTACCGCTCGCTCTTCGAGGAACTCCTCGAGACGAGCGATACAGAAGGGATGGATGCGGGACGATGAGGGAGGAGCTCACGCCCACCGGGGCGCGATCAGCCGGTCAGATCAGCCCGCACTTGCGCGCCGCGTTCGGCCAGGGGTAAAAGCCACGCCCCGCTCGCAGCGCTCGCTCGCCCACCCACATCTGCTCGACCGGCATCCAGTTGTTCGCCGTTCCCTTGCGCCGCAGCAGCGTGAGGCCGTAGGACCGCTGAAAGCTCATGTCCATCTGGAGGCCGCCGTAGTAGCCGTTCCCGGTGTTGGCCTTCCAACCGGCCTCGTAGCGCTGGAGGCAGCGCCACGCCGACTCGTGCGGCGGCCGGGCGGCCTGCTTGCGGGCTCGAACGGCTCGGTCCTTCCAGAGCTCGAGCACCCATCTCCGGTATGCCGAGCTCGTCTCACGGCGTTCGCTGCGCGTTGAAGGCGTGAGACGCCGTCCCATGAGCGTCTGCCAGCGCCAGGTCTCCTGGCGCAGGTTGTCGATGCGCTCGACGACGCTCGTCCTGTTCGGAGCGGCCGAGGCATCACGGAGCCCCTCGACGGCTTCGCCGAGCGTCGCCATACCCAAGACCGCGCAAAGTAAGAGCTTCTTCACAAGACCCCCTGTTCGGAAAACGTGTGCCGCGCCGGGCGAACAGAAAGAGGTCCACCGGCGCGCGCGGGACCATCAGGCCCGCTTGTTTTACGCGTTCAAGGGAGCTAAGACGGGCGTTCGCCGATTCGGTTAGTTGCGGCCTGTCTCGACTACCTGACGAAGCCTGCATACAGAAGCGCGGCGGCCACGGCGATGAAGGCCGCTGTCTCCGCCTCGCCGAGCCCCGCGAGGGCGCTGCCCGCGGCTGCAAACGCCACGCCTGCCAGGACCAAGCCGTTCCCCAGCGGACGGCGCCTGATCGTCCACACGGCGACCGCGACGACGGCAAGCGTTCCCAGCGAGTTCGCCGCTATCGCCAGGACCCGCGCAGGGAAAAGATCGAGATGGGTTTGCGCCTCGGGGATGCTGCTCCCGCTGACCGGAGCGGCCAGGGGCACCGCCAGGGAGACCCCGACCGCGAGCCCGACATACGCGAAGGCGGGCCCCGACGCGCGCCGGATACCGACGAGTAGAAGAGACCCGACGCCGAGCAGAGGCGCCGTCAGCAGGCCGCCGAAGAGGTAGTACACACGGAAGGAGTGGTCGTTCCAGCCGGCCGCGGCGCCCCAGGCGAGCGCTCCCGAGGCGATGGCGTAGGCGAAGAGCGAGCCGGCCCAGGCAGCGAGCTGCGGTGCGCGCCGCGACCGCCAACGCGCGACGAGGCCGCCGGCTAGACGCAGGGATATGAGTGCGGCTCCGAAAGCAAGCAGCGGCTCCACCAAGTGGAGGGTAGTGACCTGCGTGGAGGACGTCCTCGCGCGCGGGTAGGCTCCTGCCGTGACCGCGAAGCGGTACCTGATGACGCCGGGCCCCACGCCCGTGCCACCTCAGGTGCTCGCCGCGATGGCCGAGCCGATCATCCATCACAGGGGGCCCGACTTCCGCCGCGTGTACGGAGAGTGTCTGGAGCGGCTGCAGACCGTTTGCCGCACGGAGTCGGACGTGCTGCTCTTCACGGCCTCGGGAACCGGCGCCTTCGAGTCGGCCGTTGCAAACCTCTGCTCGCCGGGGGAGCGCGTGCTCGTCGTCGCCGCGGGGTACTTCGGCGAGCGCTGGGCGCAGATCGTGCGCGCCTACGGCTGCGAGCTCTCGCTGTTGCGCTACGAGTGGGGCGAGATTCCGTCCGCCGACGATCTGGCGGCGCAGCTCGACGAGAGCGGCGGCGCCTCCGTCGTGCTGCTGACACATTCCGAGACCTCCACGGGCGTCGTCCTCGACGTGCAAGCGATGGCCGCCGCGGCCAAGGACGCCGGGGCGCTCGTCGTCGTCGACGCCGTCTCGAGCCTCGGGGCCGTGCCGCTCGAGACAGATGCCTGGGGGATCGACAGCGTGGTCTCGGGCTCGCAGAAAGCGCTCATGACGCCTCCGGGCCTCGGTTTCGTGTCCGTCTCCCCGGCGGCATGGGGGCAGAACGAGCGCGCGGGGCTGCCCCGGTACTACTTCGACTGGGCGAGGACGCGAAAAGCCCAGGCCGCGCTCGACAGCGCCTTCACGCCGGCCGTCTCGCTCGTCGTGGGGCTGAACGTCGCGCTCGGATTGCTGCTGGACGAGGGGCTCGAGGCGGCGTTCGAGCGGCACGCAGCGCTTGGCCGCGCCTGCCGCGAGGGAGTGAAGGCGATGGGTCTCGAGCTCTTCTCCCCCGACGAGGATCGCTCGGCGGTTGTCACAGCCGTTCGCGCCCCCGAGGGAATCGACTCGGACGAGATCGTCCTCGCCATGCGCGACCGGCTCGGAATTCAGCTCATCGGCGGCCAGGGTGAGCTCAAAGGAAAGGTCTTCCGGATCGGGCACATCGGCTACTGCGACGTCTTCGACATCACCACGGCGCTAGCGGGTCTAGAGCTTGCCCTGTCGGAAGCTGGCGCCGACATCGAGCGCGGCGTAGCGGTGGGGCGCGCGCTCGACGCCTACGGCCAAGCTCTCCGAGTTTGAGCCAGAGCAGAGCCCGCGTGGTCGTGCGCGAGCCGATCGCCGCGGCCGGAATGGAGCTCCTACGCGAGCGGTTCGACGTCGTGTCGGACCGGAACGGCAACCTCGACGACGCGCTCGAGCAGGCAGACGCGGTCATCATCCGCTCGGCCACGCGGTTGACCGCGGAGGTGATCGAGCGCGCGCCGCGGCTCAAGGTGATCGGGCGCGCCGGCGTGGGAGTCGACAACGTGGACGTCGACGCCGCGACCCGGAAGGGGATCATCGTGGCCAACGCGCCCGAATCCACCGTGATCTCGGCGGCGGAGCACACTATCGGCCTGCTGCTAGCGCTTTCCCGCAACATCCCGCAGGCGCACGCCGCGCTCAAGGCCGGGCGCTGGGAGCGGGCGCGCTACGGGGGAGTGGAGCTCGCGGACAAGACGCTCGGAGTGATCGGATTCGGACGCATCGGCCAGCAGGTGGCACGCCGGGCGGTCGCTCTCGGAATGCGCGTGCTCGCCCACGACCCCTTCGTCGCGGGCGACCGGTTCCGCGAGCTCGGCATCGAGCGTGCCGAGGAGCCCGCGGAGCTGCTCGGGCGGGCCGATTTCCTCACCCTCCATCTGCCGCTGACCGCCGAGACACGCGGCTGGCTCGGCCGGGAGGCGCTCGAGCAGGTACGCCCTGGAGTCCGCCTGGTCAACGCGGCGCGCGGAGAGCTGATCGACGAAGAGGCGTTGCACGATGCCCTGCTCACGGGCAAGGTGGCGGGTGCCGCGCTGGATGTCTTCTCGTCGGAGCCCTACACGGGCCCGCTCCTGGAGCTGGACACGGTCGTCGTGACCCCGCATCTCGCCGCGTCGACGGAGGAGGCGCAGGATCGGGCCGGGCTGGTCATTGCCGAGCAGGTCGCAGCGGCGCTGTCGGGCGAGCTGGTGACGAACGCGGTCAACATCCCGTCGATCGGTGGGGAGGATCTCGAGGTGCTCCGCCCGTACATCCCGCTCGCGGCGAAGCTGGGCGGGCTCGCGATGGCGCTGGCCGGCAACCGCGCGGAGCGAATCGATCTGGCCTACTACGGCGCACTGTCGCAATACGACACGCGGCTTCTGACCGTCTCGGCACTGAACGGCGCGTTTCAGGGCCGCGCGGAGAGCGTGAACTACGTGAACGCGCCGCTGCTGGCGGCCGAGCTGGGGATCGAGGTCGGCGAGGAGAAGCGCCGCTCCTCGCGGGACTTCACGAACCTCGTGCGCGTGACCGTTCGCGGGGGCGACGAAGAGGTGCGTGTCGCCGGGACGACGATCGGCCACGACCATCGCCGCTGGCTCGTGAGTGCGCTCGGCTTCGAGCTGGAGATCGAGCTGGCACCGCTGATGGTCTTCTTCCGCTACGACGACGTGCCCGGCGTCATCGGTCGGGTTGGAACCCTGTTCGGCCAGGCGGGCGTGAACATCGCCAACATGACGGTCTCGCGCACACGACGTGGCGGCAAGGCCTTGATGGCACTCTCGGTCGACACGCCGCCGCCTGACGAGCTCGTGGCGCGCTTCCGCGAGGAAGGTTTCGACGACGCTCGCGTCATCTCGCTGGACTAGCCCGTGCAGCTGCCGGAGCTGGGCCAGCGTGGAGAGGGCTGGGTCGCGATGCAAGCCCTGCTGCTCGGCGCGACGGTGGTGGCCGGTTTTCTCGCGACGGACTGGCCCGACAGTCTCCGCCGGCCGGCGCTCGTCACCGGCGTCCTTCTCGCGGTAGGAGCTGCGGCGATGCTCTGGCAGGGCCTGCGCATGCTCGCCGGTGGCCTGACGCCGCTGCCACGTCCGCCCCTGGACGCCAGGCTAGTGGCGGAGGGAATCTACGGCACGATTCGCCATCCGCTGTACGGCGGCCTCTTGCTGGGAGCACTCGGGTGGTCGTTGGCGATGGCCAGCGCGCCGGCACTCGCGTGCACGCTCTTGCTCGCCGTGTTCTTCGATCTCAAGGCGAGGCGCGAAGAGGCCTGGCTCGAAGAGCAACTACCCGAGTACGCGCACTACCGGCAGCGCGTGCCGCGGCGCCTCATCCCCTGGTTGTACTGAAAAGCGTGGTGAAGCCCGAGAGAGTGCTCAGCGCATCAGCGCGCAAAGGCGGCGGCACGGTCGGTCGTCCAACTCGGGTCGCGCGGGCGGAAGTCGCGGATGTGGCGGTGGACTTCCCACGCGATGGACCCAAGACGAGCGGGTCCGACGTGGTCGAGCACGCAGTAGTCGATCGTCCAGCCTCTGCCGTCCGGTTCGCCTTGCGTCCAGCCGACCCCGCGGACGACGAGTGCGAACCCTCCGCCTGGCAGCGGCGTGCGTTGCACGAGCGGAGACGGCACGTGCCCGCACAGGATCAGGTCGGCGTCGCCCACATGTGAGAGCGCCGCGTCGATCTCATCGTCGGTGAACTCCACCGCGTACGCCGGATGCGGACCGTGGAAGATGCCCGCTCGAACCGCACTGTCCCAGATGCCGGAGAACGGATCCCCGGGCATGGAGTGACAGACGTAGACGTCATGCGGACGCGCGCAATCGAGCGTCAGCTCGCCGGGTAGCGTCCGCAGCCAGGCGAGGCTGTCCGGGCTAAGAACTCGTTTCAGGATGAAGCCTTGTGCCGTCGGGCCGCGCTGAACGCCGCCATGCCGCGTCCTCGGTCGCTTACATGTGCCAGCACATGCGCGCTCCCTGCGTCCTTGCCTGACGCCGCCCAGCGCACCCCGACGACGAAGCGTCATTCTGAAACGAGTTC
>JACCTQ010000246.1 GCA_013812265.1 Actinomycetota bacterium | reverse complement strand
ATGTCCGTCTGCTCCGGCCCTAGACCGAGCGAGATGCCGAGCATGGGGTTCGTGTCCGCGTCGAGCGCGAGCACGCTGTGGCCCGATTGCGCGAAGGCCCGCGCGAGCGTTCCGGCGACCGTCGTCTTTCCCGCTCCCCCCTTCCCTCCTACCGCGATCTTCATCTCGGGGAGACTACCGGCGCCAAGTCGACGACCAATTGCTCGATCGCGCCTGCGGCAGGTGACGCCGGCGCGTGGTCGATGAGGGCCACGCCGAGCCGATCCGACTCGGCCACGGCGGTGTCCACGGGGACGGTGCCCAGCAGCGGCTCGCCGACCATCTCCTCGACACGACGGGCGTCGGACGAATTGTCGACCTTGTTCGCCACGAAGCGCGCCTGCACTCCGCCGCGCGAACGCGCGATGCGAGCGACCCGGCGTGCCGTCAGAGCAGATTTCCACGATGGCTCGACGACGATGACGTAGGTGTCGGCATACGGGGCCCAATCGAACGCCGTCTGCCGGGGGCCGGCAGGCAGGTCGCCGACGATCGTCCAGTCGCGAAACGAGGGTGCGTCGCGTAGCCGGTGAATCACCATGTAGAACGCCTGCACCGAGGCGACGATCGGTGCGAGCCCGTCGGCACCCAGCTTGCCGACCTGCAGCAGGCGGATCCCGTCGGGTGCGGCGACCGAGTAGCGCTGCACCGCCCGGACCGGGCCGATACCGCGCTTGAGGCGCCAGCGGCCACCCTCGGGCCGTTCCGCGGCATCGTTGAGCGGCGGGTCGACCGGCACGTCGGCGCCGAGGCTCAGCGCAAGGCCCGGCATGAGGTCTGAGTCAAGCGCGAGCACCCGCTCACCTCGCCGGGCGAGCAGTCGGGCCATCGTCCCGGCGAGCACCGACTTCCCGGCGCCGCCTTTTCCCACGACCGCGATGCGCACCATCCGACGGTACTAGATGGCTCATTCCGATCTCAGCTGCGTCGGCTGACGTTCCTGGCGCGGCGCCAGATCGTCTGGGTAGCCTCGAGGCAGTGCGACCGTTTGCCGCCTATCTCCGCAGTCTCAACCCCCGGCTGCCCCGGTCGGTTCAGACGCTTCAGCTCGGAGCGCTGCTGAACGCATTCGGAAACGGCATCGCCTACCCGTTCCTCTTCATCTACCTCCACAACGTCCGCGGTTTCTCGCTCGGGACGGCGGGACTCATCGTGGCGACGAACGCGGGCGTCTCGCTGTTCTCGGGTCCTCTCGCGGGCGCGCTCGTCGACAAGCTGGGAGGCAAGAAGATGCTGGCGGCTTCGCTGATCCTGATGGCAATCGGGTTCGGCGCTTATCCGCTCGTGCACTCACCCTGGCAGGGCTTTCTCGCCAGTGCGGTCGCCGGCGCCGGCAACGGCGCCTTCTGGCCGAGCCAGTCCTCTCTGCTCGCAAAGCTGACTCCGCCCGATCGCACGCACGCCACCTGGGCGATGCAGCGGATCGTGATGAATCTCGGCATCGGGATTGGTGGGCTCACGGGCGGGCTGCTGGCGAACGCCGAACGTCCGTCCACCTTCACCATCCTGTTCCTCGCGGACGCGGCGACGTTCCTGCTCTACATCGGCGCGCTGTTCTTCGTCCCGGAGCCGCCGTTACAGTCGAGAGAGGAGCGCGCCGGTCGCGGCGGCTATGGCGTCGTGCTGCGGAATCGCGTCTTCGTCGCGCTGCTCGGCCTCAATTTCCTGCTCATCGCGGCCGGGCTCGCGCTGCTTGAGGTACTGCCGGCGTACGTCAAGAACGAGGCCGCGGTGAGCGAACGCGGGATCGGTCTCATCTTCCTCGTGAACACGCTCATGATCGGTCTCGCGCAGCTCCCCATCTCACGCCTCAGCGAGGGGAGGCGGCGCGTGCCCGTGCTCGCCGGCGCGGGCATTATCTCTGCGCTTGCATGGTTCCTGGTGCCCGCTGTGGGGAGCTCGGTGAGCGGAGTCCAGGCCACCTTGCTGTTCGCGGCCGTCGTGGCCGTGTTCGGCATCGGCGAATGCCTCCACGGGGCGGTCTACGCGCCGCTCGTGGTCGATCTCGCCGACCGGCAGCTGATCGGACGCTACATGGCCGCGTCCGCCTTCTCCTGGAGCATCGGCTTCGCCGTCGGCCCGGCAGTCGCGGGGTTCATCCTCGCGGCCTCGCCGAACGGTCTGTGGCTGATGGCCGCAGCGGTGCTGCTCGGCATGGGCGTTGCCACCCTCACGCTCGAGAAGGCGCTGCCGCGGCACGCCCGCCGGACTCCCCTCGGGCGGCCTGCGGCGGAGCTTGCGCCCGCCGAGGCGTAGAGGGAGCCTGGCTACAATGGCGAAAGCGATGAGAACGGACGACCCCCTCAGTACCAATGCCCAGCCTGCCCCGCATAAAGCGGACACGGTCTCGCGGTACTGCGAGCGACGTCGGCCTGCGCCCAGCGCCTCGCGTCGCCGAGCTCAGCGCTAACGGGCTCACCTGGGTTCACCTCGACGCGCCGGCGAGCGTGGAGGCCGGCGAGCTGGCGAGCCGCTTCGGCTGGCACCCGCTCGATCTCGAGGATGTGCTTTCGAAGCGGCAGCGCCCGAAGATCGACGACTACCCGGAGTATCTCTTCGCAGTCCTCCACTTCCCCGTTTACGACAAGACGATCCAGCGGCTGAACGCGGCCGAGCTCGACGTCTTTCTCGGCCCGAACTACCTCGTCACGCTCCCCAACGTCGAGCTGCTTCCCGTCACGCGCCTGTTCAGGCGCTGCGAGGAGGACGAGGAGCTGCGCGAGCAGCTCTTCACCAAGGGCTCGGGGCGGCTGCTCTACGAGGTGCTCGACGACCTTTTCGACTACTGCTTCCCGATTCTCGACAAGATCGCGCACAAGCTCGACTCCATCGAGGACGACATGTTCGAGGGCCGCTCCGACGAGGTCGTGCGGGACATCTCGAACGTCAAGCAGGAGATCATCTCCTACCGCAAGATCATCAAGCCGGAGCGCTCGACGTTGCGCCTGCTCGAGCGGCACACGGAGCGTTTCCTGCCGGAGAATCTCGAGCTCTACTTCGACGACATCGTCGACGCGTCCGAGCGCGTCTGGGACCTGCTCGACAACTACAAGGAGGTCGTCGAGGCGCTCGAGGATACGAACGAGTCGGTCATCTCGCACCGCCAGAACGACGTCCTTCGCCTGCTGACGATCATCAGCGTCACGATGCTCCCGCTGTCCGTGATCGCCGGCGTGTTCGGCATGAACGTCGACTTCCCCGGCGAGGGCTCGGCGCCTGCGTTCTGGGTCGTGATCGCAGCCATGGCGGTGACGCTCGGTGGGATGGTCGCTTTCTTCCGGCTCAAGCGCTGGCTGTAAGAGCACGGCGCGCAGGCGTGCGCCGTCGCAATCGTGGGACGCCGCTAACCGTCCTCGGTGTCTAACGACGGAATGAACGAACTTTCCGAGCAACAGCGGTGACCGAGCTCTTCGAGCGCCACTGGCCGAGCGCCTGGAAGATCGCAAGGACGTGATTGGAATCGCCCTCGTGGCCGCATCGGGACAGGCCGAATTTCCTCCCGAAACATACTGAAACCCGTCCGTTGGCTGTGACTATCGACCTCGGTTAGCG
>JACCTQ010000035.1 GCA_013812265.1 Actinomycetota bacterium | reverse complement strand
TAGCGAGAGTGCCAGGTCATTCTAAGGGTCCGAAGGCGGCTTTGCAAGCGGAGTCTGGCGCGCTGCCGCCACCCTCTGAGCGTGACTGACCACTACCCTGTCACAAACATCGTCATCGGTGCGCAGGTGTCCAGCGGCGGGCGGGAGCTAGCATCCCGCCGTGCGCAGGGAGTTCTCGGCCGGCGGCGTGCTCGTCCGTAGGCTACGGGGCCGGTGGTTCATGGCGGCCGTCCGTCCGGGCGGCAAGCCGGACGGTGTTTGGGCGCTTCCGAAGGGCATCATCTCGCCCGGCGAGCCGCCGGGAGAGACCGCGGTGCGGGAGGTGGCCGAGGAGACCGGCCTGCAAGGGCGAGTCGTCTCGAAGCTCGGAGACGTCCGCTACGTCTACACCTGGGCCGGAGAGCGAGTGTTCAAGGTGGTGAGCTTCTATCTCCTTCGTTACCGAAGCGGCCGCATGGACGACCTGCCGGCCCTGTTTCGCCACGAGGTAGCCGAGGCCCGCTGGCTTCCCCTGGAAGACGCCCCGCGCCTGCTGGCGTACAAGGGCGAGCGGCAGATGGCCGAGCAAGCGCTCGCCGCGCTCGCCGACGACCCTTTATCCTGACGCCCGTGCACGCGTTGAACTTCTACTCCCCCATCGCCGACCAGCTCAGGAGCGGTCGCAAGACAGCGACCATCCGGCTCGGTGACAAGTCCGCGAAGTACCGCAAGGGCATGGTCGTCCAGGTGCTCGTGGGTACTCGCTACAGCCCGCGCGAGAAAGTCTTCGACGCTGTCATCGACAAGGTCGACGTCAAGTCGCTCCAGGAGCTGTCGCCGCGTGAGATCGAGCACGACAATCCCGAGATCCGCCGCGCGGAGGACATGGCCCATTTCCTGGGACAGCTGTACAACCGACCCGTGTCCCCCGACGCCACGGTCACGGTCATCCGCTTCTCCGAGATCCGGGGGTAGCGACCGGCTAGCACTAGTTTCCCGGCTTGCGCACGCGGACGCCGAAGAGCTCGGCCGGACGCAGCGGGCCGCCGCAGCCCTCGCAATCGACGGCGAACGCCGAGCTGAAGCGTGCGTCGCACTCGGGACAGCGGGCTCGCATCTTGCCGGCGCACTGTGGGCAGACGGAGGGAAGCTCCGCCTCCCAGCTCTCGAAGTACCGCTGAACGAAGCCGCAGCCGAGGCAGATCGCGACCCAGTCGCCGAGCGTCTTGCGCCGCTCTTCTCTGAGCCAGTCCGAAGCCTTTCCCACGGGGAGACTGTAGCCCTGACGCCCAACCGTTAGAGTTCCAGGTTCCGGCGCCGGACGCGAGGAGTTAGATCACCCGATGGCGATAGCGAGAGAGGCAGAGCCGGTCGGCTCACTCAAGGAAGTCCGCGAGGCCGGCCTCGACCGCGAGGACTTGCTCGACGTCTACCGAAACATGCTCGTCACCCGCGGTGTCGAGGAGCGCGGCCACATCCTCTACCGGCAGGGAAAGATTCCCGGCTCCTTCTACACCGGCCGCGGCAACGAGGCGGCGGCGGTCGGCGTCGCAACGGCGATGGGGACGGACGACGTGGGCACCCCACTTCACCGTGACATGGGCGTGCACATCACCCGCGGAGTGGAACCTTGGCGGATCTTCGCGCAGTACATGGGCCGGGCAGACGGGCCGACGAAAGGCAAGGACGGCAACGTGCACATGGCCGACTCGAATCTGGGGCTGCTCGCCATGGTGAGCCACCTCCCCGCCATGCTTCCGGTCGCGGTGGGCTGCGCGCTCGCCTTCCGCATCCGCGAGGAAAGCCGGGTAGCAGTAGCGTGGTTCGGAGAAGGCGCCTCGGCGCGGGGCGACACCCACGAGGGAATGAATTTCGCAGGGGTCCGGCAGCTTCCGGTGGTCTTCATCTGCGACAACAACCAGTGGGCTTATTCCACGCCGACGCACCTCCAGTACGCGACCGAGCACGTCGCCGACCGCGCGCAGTCCTACGGCTTCGAAGGGGTCGTCGTGGACGGAACCGACGTCCTCGCCGTCTACCGCGAGGCGAAGCGCGCGATCGAGAAAGCCCGCGCCGGCGGAGGACCGACGCTCGTGGAATGCCTCACTCTCCGTATGGAGGGTCACGCCGTTCACGACGATGCCTTCTACGTGCCCAAGGACATGTTCGAGGAGTGGGCGAAGAACGACCCCATCGAGCGGTTCCGCACCTGGCTGCGCGACAACGCCGACATGTCGGACGAGGAGGAGGACGAGATCACCGCCGGGGTGAAGCGGCTCCTCACCGAGAGCATGCGACGTGCGGACGAGTCGCCCATGCCCGACCCGGCCACGCTGCTGGATGGGGTCTACGCAACGCCCGAAGACCTCGACACGCCCCACCACAAGTAGGTGTTTCCGATCCACCAACGCCGCCGGAAGAACCACTGATGCCCGAGAAGACGTATTTGCAGGCGATCTCCGACGGGCTCCGCCAGGAGATGCGCCGCGACAAGCGCGTGTTCGTGATCGGAGAGGACGTGGGCGTGTACGGAGGAGCGTTCAAGGTCACGCTCGGCTTCCAGGAGGAGTTCGGCCCCTGGCGGGTGATCGACTCGCCGCTGTCCGAGACCGCCATCGTGGCGGGCTGCACCGGCGCCGCCATCATGGGCATGCGACCGGTGGCGGAGATGCAGTTCGCGGACTTCATCTCCTGCGCCTGGGATCATCTCGTCACCGTCGCGGCGAAGCAGCGCTGGCGCGCGGGGACTCCGGTCCCGATCGTCGTCCGACTCCCATCCGGTGGAGGCTTCTCCGGTGGGCCCTTCCACTCCCAGAACCCGGAAAGCTCCTTCGCCCACATCCCCGGACTGAAGGTGGTGGCGCCGTCGACGCCCGAGGACGCAAAGGGTCTGCTCGTCAGCGCCATCGAGGACCCGAATCCGGTGCTCTACATGGAGCACAAGCACCTCTACCGGCG
>JACCTQ010000034.1 GCA_013812265.1 Actinomycetota bacterium | reverse complement strand
GCCGCGGCGACGGGGGATTTCCCTATTGAAGCCTGCCGTCCGACGCGTTCTCTAGCGTTCATCGGCTCTTGTTGTTCGCTGCCCTCACCTTCGGCGTTGTTCTCGGGGCCTTTTGCGCCTGGCTCGTTCTTCGCTCGCGCGCGTCCGTCCTCGTAGCAGGCGCGCAGGCGCGCATCACCGGCCTCGAGACCTCGCTCGAGCACGAGCGGCGCGGGGGCGCGGAGAAGGTCCGGATGCTGGAGCAGGCGACCGAGCAGCTGTCGAACAGTTTCAAGGCCCTGTCCGCCGACGCGCTCAGGGACAGCAACGCCTCGTTCCTGCAACTGGCGAAGAGTGAGCTGGAGAAGCTCCAGGCTGCCGGCCGGGGCGATCTCGAGCAGCGGCAGCGAGCCGTCGAAGGCCTGGTCGCTCCGATCCGCGAGTCGCTCGAGAAGGTCGACGGGCACGTCCGGAGCCTCGAGCACGCACGGCGCGAGGCCTACGGCGCGGTGGTTCAGCAGCTCAAGAGCGTTGCCGAGGGACAGGAGCGGCTTCGACACGAGACGGGCGGGCTCGTCACGGCCCTGCGCGCGCCCCACGTCCGCGGGCGCTGGGGTGAGGTACAGCTCAAGCGTGTCGTCGAGGCGACGGGCATGCTCGAGCATTGCGACTTCACGCTTCAGTCCACGACGCGAGACGGCGACGGAGCGCTCCTTCGGCCCGACCTGATCGTTCGGCTCCCCGGCAAGAAGCAGGTCATCGTCGACGCCAAGGTTCCGCTGGCCGCCTACCTCGACGCCTGCCAGTCTCAGGACGAGTCGAGCCGGATGGCGTTCCTGCACGAGCACGCGCGGCAACTGCGCGACCACGTCGGCAAGCTCTCGGCGAAGGCGTACTGGCGCCAGTTCGAGCCGGCTCCTGACTTCGTGATCATGTTCCTGCCGGACGAGACGTTGCTTCGGGCGGCCTGCGAGTGCGACTCGACCATCGGTGAGGACGCCTGGGCCTCGAACGTCATTCCCGCCTCGCCGACGAATCTCTTCGCGCTGCTGCGAACGATCGCAGCGGTCTGGCATCAGGAGACGGTCGCCGAGAGCGCGCGGGAGGTGCACAGCCTGGGGCAGGAGCTCTACTCCCGGCTGGCGACGATGGGAAGCCACTTCCAGCAGCTCGGGCGCAGCCTGGCGAGCGCCACCGGCAACTACAACAAGACGCTCGGCGCCCTGGAGAGCCGCGTGCTGGTCAGCGGCCGCAAGCTCGAGGCCCATGGGATCGCCGCGGAGATGCCCGATCTCGCGCCGATCGACGTTCAGCCGCGGCCGTTGACGGCTCCCGAGCTGCTGGCTGGCGACTCGACGATCGAGCTCGTCGAGTCGAACGCCGCCTAGCGGTTTGACCAAAAACCGGTCAAACCGCTAGTTTGAAACGAGGCGCCGCAGAACGTACGGCAGGATGCCGCCGTGTCGCAGATACTCGCGCTCTCGCGGCGTCTCGAGCCTTAGGTGCGCGGTGAATCGAACCGGCTCGCCGTCGTCGGGAGTCGCGGTCACGCTCACCTCGCGCGCCTCACCGTTCTCGACGCCCCCGACGGCGAAGGTCTCCCGCCCGGTCAGACCGAGCGACCCGGGGGTCTCGCCGTCGCGGAACTGCAGCGGCAAGATCCCCATCATCAACAGGTTCGAGCGGTGAATCCGCTCATAGCTCTCTGCGATGACGGCGCGAACACCTAGCAGGCCCGGTCCCTTCGCGGCCCAGTCGCGCGAGGAGCCCGAGCCGTACTCCTTGCCGGCGATCACGACGAGAGGAATGCCCTCCTCCAGGTAACGCCGGGAGGCGTCGAAGATCGTCATCTCCTCACCGTCCGGGAAGTGGGCCGTCCAGGTTCCTTCGCTGCCTGGCACGAGCAGGTTCCTCATCCGGACGTTGGCGAACGTCCCGCGCACCATCACCTCGTGGTTTCCGCGCCGCGAGCCATACGAGTTGAACTCCTTGCGCTCTACGCCCTGCTCGACGAGATACCGGCCGGCCGGGCTGTCCGGCTTGATGGAGCCGGCCGGAGAGATGTGATCCGTCGTGACGCTATCCCCGACTATGACGAGACAGCGGGCGCCCGCAATATCCTCGACGCGACCCGGCTCTCGAGGCATGCCGTCGAAGTACGGCGGCTTGCGCACGTACGTCGAGCCGGCATCCCAGGCGAAGAGGTCGCCCTCCGGAACGGGCAGGGCGCGCCACCTGTCGTCGCCCGTGAACACGTCCGCATAGGTGGCACGGAACATCTCTCCCTCGATCGTCTCGGCGATCAGCGCCTGCACGTCGGCCGAGCTCGGCCAGAGGTCGCTCAGATAGACGTCCTCGCCGTCTCGATCCTG
>JACCTQ010000207.1 GCA_013812265.1 Actinomycetota bacterium | reverse complement strand
GATCTCGCCGAGCCGAGCGACCCCCTGCAGCTCGACCGCGCGCGCGTCGTGCGGGTGGACGGCCCCAGGCAGTGGCTGCGCTTCCGCCGCGACGAGATCACGGCCGCCGAGCTGACGGCCGCCGTCGCGGCAAGGGCGGAGCTGGTGGATCTGGCCGTCGAGGAGCCGGAGATCGAGGAGATCGTGCGGCGTATCTACCGGAGCGGCGTCGGTTAAGAGGTCGAGCGAACGGAGGGGAAGAGGACCACTTCCCGGATGGTGTCTTTCCCAGTGAGCACCATGGCGAGTCGGTCGATTCCGAGACCGAGACCGCCCGTCGGGGGCATGCCGTACGCCAGCGCCTCCACGTAGTCGGGATCCCCGGGCTCTCCCCCGGCCTGGTCCGCCTGCATGGCGAACCGAGCCGCCTGCTCGTCGGAGTCGTTGAGCTCGCTGAAGGCGTTGCCGAGCTCCATGCCGCCGACGAAGTACTCGAAGCGCTCGACGATCCCCGAGCCTTCTTCCTTCATGCGGGCGAACGGCGACAGCTCGACCGGGTAGTCGTAGACGATCGTCGGCTCGACGAGGCTCGGCTCGACGAAGCGGCTGAAGGCATGGTCCACCAGCTGGGGCCAGTCGGCATCCTGGCTCGTGTCGACGCCGCGCTCTGCGAGCGCTTCGCGAAGGCCTTCACGACGCCACAGCCCGTGCGCCTCGAGCGTTTCCACGAACGTGACACGCCGCCAGGGCGGCGCGAGGTCGACCTCGTGACCGCGGAAAGTCACGCGCGTCCGTCCGAGCACCTCCTGCGCCACCGTCGCGACGAGCTCCTCGATCCGCGCCATCGTGTCCTCGTAGTCCGCGTATGCCTCGTACCACTCGATCATCGTGAACTCGGGGTGGTGCTTGAACGAGACGCTCTCGTTGCGGAAGTCCTTGCCGATCTCGTAGACGCGCTCGAGCCCACCGACGATCAGGCGCTTGAGATAGAGCTCCGTCGCGATCCGGAGGTAGACGTCCTGGTCGAGCTCGTTCGAATGCGTCACGAACGGCTCCGAGAACGCGCCGCCGTAGCGTGGCTGGAGGACGGGCGTCTCGACCTCGACGAAGCCGCGGGCGTCCAGGTATCGCCGGATGGCAGACACCATGCGAGTACGAACGAGGAACCCGGCACGGGTCTCTTCGTTCGTCAGCAGGTCCAGGTAGCGCTGCCGGTAGCGGAGCTCGGTGTCTCGCAGCCCGTGGAACGTGTCGGGCAGCGAACGGCGAATCTTTGCCAGCAACTCGAGCTCGTCGACGGCGAGAGACGGCTCACCGCGTCGCGTCTTGGCCGGCCGACCGGTCGCTCCGACGATGTCGCCGAGATCGACGTCGATGGGCCCCGTCCGCGTCGTCTCGCACAGCAGTTGAATGCGGCCGGAGCGGTCGACCAGATCGAGGAAGACCAGCTTGCCATGGCCACGGCGCGCCATCACCCGCCCGGCCAGCCGCCGCCGCTCCTGCGCCTCCTGCCCCACGTCCAGCCGCTCCGCGACCGCACGCGCGGCCGCCACGTCGTCGCGCTCGGGAAACCGCTTCGGCAAGCTCATCACGCTCGCGAGTCTAGGCACTAGACTCGCCGTGCGCGGTCGCAGAACGAACTGGAGACGATGGAGATCGTCGGGCGCGAATCCGAGATCGATTCCGTGACGCGGTTTCTAGACGCGATTCCAGACGGCCCGCGCGCGCTCGTTCTCGAAGGTGAGGCCGGGATCGGGAAGACGACCGTCTGGGAATACGCGCGCGCATCCGCACTCGAACGCGAATATCGGGTTCTTTCCTGTCGCCCTGCCGAGTCGGAAACGAAGCTGTCGTTCTCCGGTCTCGCCGATCTTCTGGTCGATGTCTTGGATGAGGCGATGCGAACTGTGCCGCCTCCGCAAGCCCGTGCGTTGAACGTCGCGCTCCTGCAGACCGATCCGGAAAACGCGCCTCCGCATCAGCGAACGATCGCGGCGGGTTTCCTGTCCACTGTCGAGGCGCTCTCTGCTTCGAGACCCGTTGTCCTCGCCGTCGACGACGTTCAGTGGCTGGACACGCCCTCCGCCCGAGCACTCGAGTACGCCGCTCGACGGCTCGGAAATCGGCCAGTCGGCATCGTGGTGACGCTGCGTCGCCGTGGCACGACGTCGACTCCGCTCGGTCTCGATCGCGCCCTGACGGCGGAACGGCTGCATTCGATGCATGTACGGCCGCTGACCCTGGCAGCGCTGCACGTGATCATCAAGCAACGCTTGGGGCGTGTGTTCCCGAGGCCGATTCTCGTTCGAATTCATGGGGCTGCCCGAGGAAACCCATTCTTCGCGCTCGAGATCGCACGGGCGCTCGCGCTACGCGACGAACCCCTGCGCCCCGGCGAAGCGCTCCCAGTCCCGCTGAATCTGAAGGAGCTCGTGTTCGACCGGATCGGCGCCCTGGCGCCGAACACTCGACAGGCGCTTCTCGTCGCAGCGGCACTCGCGGAGCCCACCCTGGACACCATCACGAACGCGTCCGTTCGCGACATGGACGGAGCGCTCGCCCAGGCCCAGGCCGCCGGAATTCTCGAGCTGGACGGGGGCAGAGTTCGCTTCGCTCATCCCCTCCTCGCCTCGATTGTCTACTCGGCAGCCCCGGAACGAGACCGACGTGAGCTTCATCGGAAGCTCGCGCGCGTCGTCCACGACATCGAGGAGCGCGCGCGGCATCTCGCGCTTGGTGCAGACGGTCCTGACGAGGACGTCGCAGCAAGGCTTGAAGAGGCTGCGAACCAGGCTCAGAGGCGCGGTGCCGTCACCGGCGCAAGTGAGCTGATGGAGCTCGCCTGCAGCCTCACGCCGCCCGACCGCGAGCGTCAACTTCTCGATCGGAGGGCGGCGCTTGGCAGTCGCCTGTTCGAATCAGGCGACTCCGTGCGTGCTCGTGAGGTCCTCGAAGGAGTCGCGAGAGACGCGGAGCCGAGTGCGGCATGGCTGAAGGCCGTTCAGGTCTTGATCGTCCTGCTCTCGGAGACCGAAGGCCCCCAGGCAGGAACCTCATTCTGCGAGCGGGCACTTGCCGAAACAGCGCTCGATCGGAAACTACGCGCGCGGCTGCATACGTTCATGGCGTTCGGCGAGAACGCTGCGGCGAGTGCGCGCCACGCTCGCGCGGCACTGGAGCTGATCCAGCAGGAGCGAGAGCCAGACCCGGATGCGTTGTCGGTCGCCCAGCTTGCATGGTCGAACGCGAGCTTCCTCCTCGGTGAGGGCTTCGACGTCGGCGCGGTTTCGCGAGCTTTGGAGCTTCGACGCACCTCCGCCGCACCTCCGCACTCCTTTGCTGCCTGGTACGCGTGGATGCACAAGTACTGCGACGACTTCGGAACAGCGCGCGACGGACTCGCACGGGAGTACACGAGAGCGCTCGACACCGCCGAGGAGCCGTTCATTTCCACGATCGTCGGCCACATGGCCGAGCTCGAGCTGTGGGCGGGCGAGTGGGCGCGCGCAGAACGGCATGTCGCGGAGCAGCTCGAGCTCGCCGAGCGGACGGGACAGCGCACCGAAACGTGCTGCGCTCTCTACGTCAAGAGTTTTCTCGAGGCATATTACGGGCGCAGCGAAGCCGCGCAGGCAGCGGGCCGGGAAGCGCTCCAGCTTGCAGAACGGATCGGCGATCTCTGGGGACAGGGTAGGAGCCTCTGGGCACTGGGATTCATCGAGCTGTCGCGCGGGGAACCGGCCGCGGCGGTCGAGCACCTCGAACGAGTGGATGAGATCGCGGAATCGATCGAGCTTCGCGAGCCCGGAGTCTGGCGCTTTCACGGCGATCACATCGAAGCGCACGTCGCGCTTGGCGAGCTCGATCGCGCCGAAGCACTGCTCGAGCGGCTGGAGGAGCGTGGTCGAGAAGCGAAGCGGCTGTCCGCGCTCGCCGTTGCCACACGCTCCCGAGGACTCCTTTTCGCGGCCAGAGGTGATGCAAAGGGCGCCTTGAGTGCGCTCGAGCACGGCCTCGAACAGCATCAGGCGCTGCCCTCACCGTTCGAGCTTGCGCGCACCCTCCTCGCCAAGGGGCAGGTCGAGCGCAGAGCAAAGCGCAAGCGCGAGGCGACCCGATCGCTGAACCGGGCGTTGGCGATCTTCGACGAGCTCGGGGCTCCGAACTGGGCCTCGCGGGCTCGAGCGGAGCTTGCCCGCGTTGGCCTGCGACCGCGCTCGCCCGACGACCTGACGGAGTCGGAGCGGCGCGTCGCGGAGCTCGCGGCCGCGGGAATGACGAACAAGGACGTCGCGGCACGCCTCTTCATGAGCCCGAAGACGGTCGAGGCGAATCTCGCGCGCGTCTACCGCAAGCTGCGCATCCACTCGCGCGCTGAGCTCGGCTCGCGGGTCCGCCCGCCGGACCCGATTTAGCTCCGGCACAGATCGAGGGAATCCCCCGATTCGTTTTTGAGCTTTGTGTCATAGCATCGTTCTCGTGAGCGACCGCCGGACGAGCAGCTACGTCGCCGAGTGCTACTGGCCCGGTGTCACCGAGGCGTCGATGGCGGCGGCCGGCGACCGTGCGCGCGCGGCGGCAGCTGACCTTCGCGGCGAGGGACATGACATTGAGTACCGCGGTTCGATCTTCATGCCGGACGACGAGACGGTGCTTTATCTCGTCGACAGCACCTCGTCCGACGCCGTTCGGGACATGGCGTCTCGCGCGGAGGTCCCGTGGGAGCGCGTCGTCGAGTCGATCGCACTCGTGCCAGATGCCGGATCGCACTGCTCGCGTGCGCACTCCGAGCCGACGAGCAAACGAAAAGGAAAGACCGGATGAGGAGTTTCCCGTTGAGCGTCGCACCGCGCATACCACTGCTCGCCTTCTCGGTAGTCAGCGTGTTCGCCGCGGCGGGCGGGTCGGCGGCAGCCGTGCCGGAGCTACATCAAAGCTCTGCGCCGGCGCGTCTTGCTTCGATCTCGATCTCGCCACCAGCCACCATCGTCGAGGGCGACTCGGGAACGACGGAGGCGGTGTTCGCGGTGCGGCTATCCGCGCGCGCTCGCAAGACCGTTACGGTGCGCTTCACCACCGGCGGCTTCGGTGGGACTCTGGGCAGCGCGACACCGGGGACCGATTACAAAGGCGGCAAAGGCACGCTCGTGTTCAAGCGCGGGCAGCGCGCGAAGCAGGTTGTGGTGTTGATCGTCGGCGACACGATTGCAGAGGACACAGAAGCTTTCTGGGTCAAGCTGTCGCGCGCGCGGAATGCACGAATCCGCGTCTCGGAGGCGACGGGCCGAATCCGTGCAAACGATCTTCCCGCCGCGTTCACGATTGCCGCTGACTTGAACGCGCACGACGGGCCCGGCAAGGGCAAGGCGACGATCACACTCGACGCGACGAAGCAGGAGGCAACGTTCGCGATCGCGATCAGCGACTGGCCGCACGACCCGGTGTCGGTCCACATCCACGCCGGAACGCGCTTCCAAGGTGACTACCCCTCGTTGCAGCCCGTTCCCCGGCGCAATGGGACATCGACCGGCACGATCGCGGTATCGCCGTGGAAGATCATTGTGATCAATGCGAACGTCACCGATGTCACCATCGAAGTGCACAGCTCCGCTGTGAATGGACCGAGCGACCTCGTCGGGACGTTCCACCGAGTGCCGAGCCGACAGCTGACGCGCAACAGGCGACGACCACACAGCTCACGCGGAGACCGACCCCCGATTAGCCGCGTTCGCAACGTCTGTCGGCAGGACGCCTAGCGGCTGGTCGAAGCCGGCGTCGATCTCGGGGGTTTCCCCGAAGCGGTGAAGAGCTGCCGTGCGGGAGTATTGAGATCTGATCTCGAGAAGGGAGAGTGTCATGGCAATGTCGAAGAAGACCGGTCATCGAGGCTGGGGGAGCTTTCGGGGGCGCAGACGCGCGCTCACGGCGGCCACTCTGGCGCTCGCGAGCGGGACGCTCGTGTGGGCAGGAGTCACGCTGGCGGCCGCGCCGAAGCCGGGCGGGCAATACAAGGGAACGATCGCGGGTACCCAGACGACGCTCGAGAAGCGCGTCTCGCTCAGCGTCTCGAAGGACGGCAAGCACGGACGCGTCACCTGGTACTGCGGTACCGGCCGAGCGCCGAGCTCGCTGCCGCTGACGGTACAGGCCGGCAACTTCAAGGTCGTCAAGCGCGTCGGCACCCTCACCGTCTGGAAGTTCCAGGGGCGCTTCACCTCGGCAACCCGGGCGCGGGCCCTCCTCGATCCGAAGTTGACCTGCGACAGCAGGCGAGGAAGCGTCGTGCTGGAGCTCGTCGCCCGCTGAGGACGGACGCGCACACGCAGGGCGAGGCTACGGCTGCGTCAGGTACGCCGATCCGGTATGCGTGCCTTCCGACGCGAACAACCGGATCAGCTCGGCTCGTGAGTGGATGTCGAGCTTGCGGTAGATGCGTGTCAGATGGAACTCGACCGTCTTCGGGCTGAGGAAGAGAGCTGCTCCTACGTCCCGGTTCGTCTTCCCTTCCGCCACCTGCAGCGTGATCTGCAGCTCCTGCGGCGTGAGCTGCTCGGCGGCCGTCGGGTCGCGCTTCCGCCAGGTTTCGCCCGAGGCACGCAGCTCGGCGCGGGCTCGCTCCAGGAACGGGCGCGCGCCGAGCTGCTCGAAGGTCACGAGGGCGCTCTTCAGCTGCTCGCGAGCGTCGACCCGCCGACCTGCCCGGCGCAGGCGCTCGCCGTAGCAGAGCTCGGTGCGAGCCCGCTCGAAGGGAGAGGCCGCGGAGGCGGCGTGGTGGGTCAGCGCCTCACGGAAGTGGCCGTCGAACGAATCGTCGCCGGCGAGCAGGCCGGCGCACCGCGCGGAGGCGGCGAGAGCCCAGGTGCGCCCGGTTCGATCTGCTCTGCGGCGGAAGGAGGCCAGCTCCCGCTCGGCGAGGCTGCTGTCCCCGAGCCGGACATACGCCTCAGCGAGATCGGCGCCGTACGGGAGGACGCTCGGCTCCCCGACGCGGTTCCGCTCGGCGAGCGCCGCCACCGGTTCGAGCTCCTCCACGGCCTCGGCCGGCCGGCCCTCGCCGAGCGCGAGCAGGGCGAGGGCGATGCGTGTCTCGGAGTGGACGAGCTGGTCGCCGAGTGCGCGCGCGAGCTGGGAGGCGCGCTCGGTGCGCGACCGGCATTCGGCTGCGTTTCCGCGCACGGCATCGACGCGGGCCAAGGTGGCCAGGTTACACGCCTCGATGTACTCGTTTCCCGTTCCCTCTGCCAGCGATCGCGCCTCGGAGGCGGCCGCGACGGCCACCGTGAGCCGTCCCGTGCGCAGCTCCAGCAGGGCGAGATTCGTGAGCTCGAAGATGAGCCGCACGATGTTTCCCTCGGCGCGGGCTTCGGCAACGCTCGCGGAGAGAAAGCGACGGCACTGGTCATATCGCTCCAGCCAGATTAGCGGCTCGGCGATGTTGGTCGCGAAGGCCAGCGTCTGCTCCTCGGTCGTGTTGGCCAGCACCTCGTCGATGACGGCGGACGCCTCTGCGGCGTTTCCGCGGAGGCCGTGCGCCCGCGCCAGGTCCTGGAGCGCCCTCAGGTGGCGCTCGCCGCCCATCGGTGCGCAGAGCCCGAGGCGCCGCTCGGCGAGCGCGAGGGCGCTTTCGGTCTCGAGAGCCTGGAAGCGCCGTTGCAGGATGACGCCGAGCAGGGCCGCGGCCCGCCGCGGATCGAGACCTTCGAGTCGCGCCGCATCGAGCTCCAGCTCCTCTGTCGGGATCGCCTGCCCGCGCCACCTGCCGTGCCAGTCGGCGATCACCGTCATCCGGTGACGGATGTCGGCCCGCAGCAGCAGGTCCTCGACGAGCGGTAACGCCTGTTCGGCCAGCCGGATTGCACGATCGGCGTCACCTGCCCAGTAGGCGGCGACCGACGCGGCATGGAGACGCCGCGCGCGCGCGCTCCGGTCCGGTGACAGCTCGGCCGCTCGCTCGAGCGCACGTGCCTGGGACGAGAAGCCGCCGCGCGCGCGCGCTCGTTCGGCAGCCTCGTCGAGGGCCGCCGCGATGCCCTCGTCGGGACGCTCGGCCGCTGCCGCCAGGTGCCAGGCGTGCCGATCCGGCTCCTCGGTGAGGACGTCGGCGAGTGCTCGGTGTGCCGCCCGCCGCTCCGCGGGCACCGCTGCCTGGTACACGGCCGAGCGGACCAGCGGGTGGCGGAACTCGAGAGCTCTTTTCCCCCGGGTCAGCAGTCCGCCCGCCTCGGCGGCGTCCAGCGCTCGAGCGGAGATCTCGAGCCGCGACACGGCGGAGTCCACCACGATCGCATCCCTCTCCTCGCTGGCCGCCGCGACGAGGAGCGCGCGCTGAGTGTCTGGAGGAAGCGCACGAACTGCGGTGATGTACGTGCGTTCGATTCGCTCCGTGACGGGCAGCGGGCCGGCGATCGGTGTCCGGCCCACGAGCTGCTCCTCGGCCAGCGTCCCGGGCAGCTCCAGGAGCGCCAGTGGGTTTCCACAGGCGGCGCCGAGCAGCCGCTGCTCGACATCGGGCGCCAGCAGGGCGCCCTGCCGCGCCCTGAGCAGCGCGCGCGAGCTCTCGACGTCGAGAGGTCTCAGGACGAGTTGCGGAAGATCCGTCGTCTCGAACGCGCCCATTCCGCCCCTGCGGCCCGCGAACAGCACCGCTAACGCTTCACCTGCCACGCGACCGGCGGCAAACAGCAGAGCCTCCGCGGAGGCTCGGTCGAGCCACTGCGCATCGTCGACGAGAACGAGGAGCGGGCGATCTTCAGCCGCCTCGGCCAGCACGTTGAGCGTTCCGGCGTACACGGCGAGCCTGTCGGCGTCCTCTCCGGCCCCGAGTGCGAGCGCAGCTCGGAGAGAGTCCCGCTGGGCCGGCGGGATCCGTTCCAGCACGCCGAGCGCCGGGCGAAGCAGCGCATGCAGTGCCGCGAAGGCGAGCTCCGACTCGCGCTCGCTTCCGCGCGCCGACAGGACGGCCATATCGCGGGCCCGCTCGCGCGCGTACCCGAGCAATGCGCTCTTGCCGATGCCGGGCTCGCCGGCGATGACGAGAACTCCGCTTCGGCCCTCGCGTCCGCCATCGATCAACAGGTCGATTCGGTCGCACTCGCTTTCCCGTCCCACGAGCACGTTCAAACGATACGCCCTGCCCATCGTCGGGGGTTTCCCCGAAGCGGCCGATACGCGCCCCGCAGCACCATGCTCGTCACCCAGCGACGCCGAAGGAGGCCCGTGAAGCCGATCACCTACTCAATGCAGTTCCGCGGATCCGTGGGCGAGACCGCTCCCGGCCACCTCGAGGGCGTCCTGACCGCACCGAGCTCGAATCAGGTGACGACGATCGGCAGGGACGGGGTCGAGGGACGTTTTCTTCCGGCCTCCGGCGGTGACGCCAGATGCGTCTTCCTGCTGTCGCTCGCTGCGGACGGGAGCTTCGACCGGTCGGGGCGGATCAGCTTCGGTCGGGGTAACGCCATCTGGTTTCGGACGATCGGACGCGGCAGTGTCGCGCCGAGCGCTGATCCTCACCTCTCGCACGGCACGGCCATGTGCGAGATCGAGCGCGGCGAAGGCCGGTTCGAGGGCGCAAGCGGACGGATCACGTCCAACTTCTTCCTGTCGGACAGCGGCGAAGTGACCGACAACCACTTCGGGGTCGTCTTCCTAGACGGCCGCAACGACGAGCGAGAGGAGCGAGATGTCGACTGAGAGCTGTGCAAACCGAAGGAGAGCCGCGCTCGTGCTGGCCCTGAC
>JACCTQ010000183.1 GCA_013812265.1 Actinomycetota bacterium | reverse complement strand
GTTCTACGGCCCCGACCGGCAGGTACTCGCGAACATCTCGTTGTCCTTCCTGCCGGGTGCCAAGATCGGAGTCCTAGGCCCGAATGGCGCCGGGAAATCGACGCTGCTACGAATCATGGCCGGTCTCGAGGAGCCCTCCAACGGGATCGCTGAGCTGGCGCCCGGCGCGACGGTGGGATTACTTCCCCAGGAGCCGGACCTCGACCCGGGCAAGGACGTCCGGGGCAACGTCGAGGACGGTGCTCGCCCTATTCGTGATCTGCTCGACCGGTTCAACGCGCTCTCGATGCGCTTCGCGGAGCCCATGCCGGACGAGGAGATGGCCACCCTGCTGGAGGAGCAGGGACGGGTGCAGGAGCAGATCGACCGCGCGGACGCCTGGACGCTCGACGCGACGCTCGACCGGGCGATGGATGCGCTCCGCGTCCCCGACGGCGACCGAGACGTCACGACGCTTTCGGGCGGTGAGCGCCGGCGGGTCGCGCTCTGCCGGCTGCTCCTCTCTGCGCCCGATCTACTTCTCCTCGACGAGCCGACGAACCACCTCGACGCCGAATCGGTCGCCTGGCTCGAGCGCGCTCTGGCGGATTACGGGGGCACCGTCGTGGCCGTCACGCACGACCGCTACTTCCTCGACAACGTCGCCGGCTGGATCCTCGAGCTCGACCGGGGTCGCGGGATCCCGTTCAAGGGCAATTACTCCTCCTGGCTCGAGCAGAAGCAGGCCCGTCTCGCGGCCGAGGAGAAGCAGGAGTCGGCACGCAGGCGGACGCTGGCCCGCGAGCTCGAGTGGGTCAGGATGAGCCCGAAGGCTCGCCACGACAAGTCGAAGGCCCGGCTCGCTGCCTATGAGCGCCTGTATGCGGAAGAGCAGAACGTCCGGCTGGATCGAGTCGAGATCCACATTCCGTCCGGCCCCAGACTCGGGGATGTCGTCGTACAAGCGGATGGTGTAGCAAAGGGGTTTGGGGATCGGCTGCTGTTCGAAGATCTGACGTTTTCCTTGCCGCCGGGCGGGATCGTCGGTGTGATCGGTCCCAACGGTGCCGGGAAGACGACTCTGTTCCGGATGATCGTCGGCGAGGAGCAGCCCGACAGGGGGGCGCTTCGGATCGGTGACACGGTGGAGCTCGCGTACGTCGACCAGTCCCGTGCCGATCTCGACCCGGCCAGCACCGTCTGGAAGGAGATCTCCGGCGGCCGCGACACGATCGAGCTCGGCAGGCGGGAGGTCAACTCGCGGCAATACGTTTCGTGGTTCAACTTCAGGGGTCCCGATCAGCAGAAGCGCGTGAGCGACCTCTCGGGAGGTGAGCGGAATCGCGTACACCTGGCGAAGCTGCTCCGCTCGGGCGGAAACGTGCTGCTCCTCGACGAGCCGACGAACGATCTGGACGTGGACACGCTGCGCGCGCTCGAGGAAGCGCTGCTCGACTTCGCCGGCTGCGCTGTCGTGATCTCGCACGACCGGTGGTTCCTCGACCGGATCGCTACGCACGTGCTCGCCTTCGAGGGCGAGTCGCAGGTGACGTGGTTCGAAGGGACGTACGGCGAGTACGCCGAATGGGTGAAGGCGACGCGCGGCGCCGAAGCGCTCGAGCCGCACCGGATCAAGTACAAGCCGCTCGTTCGGGCCGGTACCTGAGTTTCTGGCTCTGAGCCACTAAGTACCGCTGCCCGCCTTTCGGATTCGATCGGCCACCTCAGCCACAAGGAGCTTCGAAGGCACGCTTGGCGAGCCACGCCGAGTGGATGAGGGCCACGCGCGGCCCGCAAGCGCGGGCTACTGTCTCGCCATGGCCCCTGCTGCTCGAAACGACCTGGAGCGCGACTGGACGGGCGCCGTTACTCGAGCTCCACACCCCGGGCTCCATGAGCACGTGCGCCGCTATTGGGGATACGGCGAGCAAACCGTCGCGCCAATGCGTCGCCGAGAGCTGCCCTCGCCCGAAGTGGTTGTCATTCTCAGCTCGAACGCCGAGCTGCGGCTCCTCGACGCGCGCGATCCGACGGGCACCCCGGCTCGCCACACCTCGTTCGTGGCGGGCCTGACGGAGGCGTCCGTCCTGACCGAACACGACGGCGTCTCGCACGGGCTGCAGGTGAACCTGACGCCGCTCGGAGCACGCGCCGTCTTCGGGATGCCGATGCACGTGATTTCCAACGGGGTGGTCGCGCTCGAAGATGTCTGGGGCCGCGCCGCAGGGGAGCTCGTGGAACGCCTCTACGAAGCTTCGGGCTGGCCGGCGCGGTTCGACATCCTCGACGCCGCCATCGCCGACCGGATCGCCCGCACCGAGGCGCCGCCGCCCGCTGTGGCGTGGGCCTGGACCCGGTTGGTAGCGACCCACGGTCGCATCGCCGTAGCCCAGCTGACCAAAGAGCTCGGGTGCAGTCGCAAGTACCTCGCAACCCACTTCCGCGAGCAGATCGGGCTGCCGCCGAAGCCGGCCGCGCGCGTCCTTCGGTTCCACCGCGCAGCCGGCCTGCTCCGCCGCGAGCCCGGCGCGGAGCTCGAGCGCGTCGCCATGGACTGCGGGTACTACGACCAGCCGCACTTCAACCGCGACTTCCGGGAGTTCGCCGGAAGCACGCCCGGCGAGTTCCTCGCACGCCTCTTGCCAAGTGAGATGGGCGTGGCGCCCGAGTAACGTTTTTCCAAGACGCGGCCCGATGCCGGGCGTAGGGTTCTGGCAAAGCGAGAGGAGAAGCAATGCCACCCACGATCACGCCCTACCTGCTCTACGAGGACGGCGCCGCCGCCGTCGACTTCCTTACCAAGGCGTTCGGGTTCCGCGAGGTGCTGCGTTCGGAGTCGCCCGAGGGCCGCGTCTGGCATGCCGAGCTCGCCCTCGGCGAGGGGAACGTCTTCCTGGGCGAGCCCGGACCGGATTACAAGAACCCGAAGCGCCTCGGGGCAAACACGATCGGCGTTCACGTGTACGTGGACGATGCCGACGCCCACTTCGAGCGCGCTCGAAACGCCGGAGCCGAGATCCGGGAGGAACCCGCGGACCAGGAGTACGGCGACCGCCGGTACACCGCCGCCGACCCCGAGGGCCACCACTGGTACTTCGCGCATCGGATCCGCGACGTGGCACCCGAGGAATGGGGCGCAACGGTTGCTTCGTGACGTAGGCTCGGCAGGTGGACGCCGATCTTGCCGAGCTTCGCGTTCTCGGCTGCCTCATCGAGAAGCAGAGGACGACGCCCGACGCCTACCCGTTGTCGCTCAACGCCCTGCGAGCAGCCTGCAACCAGGCGACGAATCGAGAGCCCGTCGCCTCTTACGACGAGCCGACGATCCGGGAGGCGCTGGCACGGCTGAGTCGCCGGGGCTGGGTGCGCCTTGCCAGCGGCCCGGGCAGCCGAGCGGCCAAGTACCGGCACCTGCTCGCCGAGGCGCTCGATCTGTCCGCCGCGCAGATCAGCCTCCTTGCCGTGCTGATGCTGCGAGGCCCGCAGACGCTCGGTGAGCTCAAGGGGCGAAGCGAGCGCCTGCATCGCTTCGAGTCACTCGGCGAGGTAGAGCGGACTCTCGGCGACCTTGCCGCGCGTGAGCTGATTGCCCGCCTTCCACGCCGTCCCGGGCAGAAGGAGGACCGCTACGCGCAGCTTCTGGGGGACCCGTCCAACACTCCGACCGCAAGCGCACTGGAGCCCGGTTTCCCCGACGAACCGTCTGTCCGAACAGCCGTCCGCGAGAACGGCCTCGAGACGAGGGTAGTCCGGCTCGAGCAGGAGATGTCGTCATTGCGAGCGGCGCTCGAGTCTTTACGCCGCGGGCGCGAAGGCGCATGATCAGCCCGGAAGAGAGGGACCGGACCCTGGACAGGATTCGCGCAATCTGCCTCGGTCTGCCGGAGACGAGCGAGCGCCTGAGCCATGGCGCACCGACCTTCTTCGTTCGGGCCAGGCGGGCGTTCCTCATGGTGCTCACGAATCATCATGGCGACGGCCGCTTCGCCATCTGGTGCGCCGCGGGCGAGGGTGTTCAACACATGCTGGTGAACGCCGGTCCGGAGCGGTTCTTCGTGCCGCCATATGTCGGGCATCGCGGCTGGCTCGGGGTTCGCCTCGATCGCGGCCTCGACTGGGACGAGATCGCCGGGATCATCGAGGACGCCTACGCCGATGTGGCGCCGGCCAAGCTGGTGGAGGCAGCGCGCGCGGCTGGCGCCGTGCGGGATTAGCGAAGGTGCAGCCTCGGCTCTACGCCTGCGGAATGCGGGCCTCGAGCGCCTCGCCGAGCGCCTCGCGCACGGGCTGGAGCTCGATGCGATCCAGCACGTCCGAGAAGAACCCTCGCACGATCAGCCGCTCCGCCTCGCCGCGCGGAAGGCCGCGGGCCATCAGGTAGAAGAGCTGCTCGCGGTCGACCTGCCCGATCGTCGCGCCGTGCGTGCACCGGACGTCGTTGGCCTCGATCTCGAGCCCAGGGATCGAGTCGGCGTGGGCCTTGTCCGACAGGAGGAGGTTCCGGTTCTCCTGGTAGGCGTTCGTCCGCTGTGCGTCCTTCTCGACCTTGATCATCCCGCGCCAGACGACAGTCGCGCGGTCGCGCAGCGCTCCCTTGAAGGCGAAGTCGGACGTAGTCGAGGGCGCGATGTGCTCCTGAAAGGTGTCGTAGTCGAGGTGCTGCCGCCCGTCAGCGAAGTACGCCCCGGTTACGCGGGAAGTCGCTCCGGGTCCGGCAAGATCGTTCTCGATCCGCACCTTGCCCATCTTGGATCCAAATCCGCCCGCGACCCAGTCCAGCTCTGCGTCCCGGGCAACGCGAGCCCGGTGCGATGCGAAATGCCACGTGTCACGGGACAGGTTCTGGATGGAGACGTACTCGACCTTGGCCGCCTGCTCGACGAAGATCTCGACTGCGGCGTTCGAATAGGAATTCAGCTCGGGTGAGGACGAGGCGTACTCCTCGATGACCGTAAAGCGGCTCTCGGGCTCGGCGATGACGAGCAGGCGCCAGAAGAGCGACTCATTCGGCAGGGAGTTCGTGACCCGGACGTAGAGCGGCTGCTCGACGATCACGCCACGGGGGATATGAACGAGGAGGCCGTGCTGCCACATCGCCGCGTTGTGCGCAGCGAACTTCTCCTCGTGACCCACGAGCTCGTAGAGCCGCGCATGGTCGCCGGAGAGCGGTGCGAACGTGACGCCGGCGGGTGCGCGCTGGATCTCCAGCCCGTGTTCGGTCACGGCGGCCATGCCGGCGGTCTCCAGATCCAGCATCGTCCTGACGGGACCAGTCCCGGTGTCTGACACCGGGCCATGCCCGTTCGGGACGAAGGCATCGGGGTCGAAGCCGCCGAGGTCGGTGAAGCGCCAGTGCTCGTCGGCCGTGGATGGCATCGGCAGCGCGCGGTAGCGCTCGAGCAGCTCAGCTCTTTTCACGAGCTGCGTACCTCCGATGGAGAATCACCGTGTTGCCGTCGGGGTCTTTGAAGAAGCCCATGTTGCAGACGCCCGAGTCGAACGTCTCGCCGACGAACTCGACGCCCGCGGCCTCGAGCTCCGTCCGCGCCTCCTTGACGTCGGGCACGCGGATTGCGAAGCCGGCGACATTCGGGACGAACTCCTCCCCGTCGCGCTCGGGATTCCAGAACGAGAGCGTCACGTTCGGCGCTTCGACCTCGCCCTCCGTGTGCTCGCTCACGGGGAGCCCCAGCACGTCGCGGTAGAACGCGATCGCCCGCTCGACATTCCGCGTCGGCACGGACACGAAATCAACCTGCTCGACCTCGATCACTCGTTCGGCGCGTAACGACGGTGCAGCATCAGCGCGTTCCCCTCGGGGTCGGAGAAGAACGCCATGTGGCAGACGCCCGTGTCGAGGGTGTCGCCTTCGAACTCCACGCCTGCCTCCTCCAACCGGTGCCGCGCCTCCGCGACGTCGGGCACCCGTAGTGCGATGTGCGAGCTGTTCGGCTTGAACTCCGCGCCCATTTTTGTCGGATCGACGAGGTACAGGCTCACGTTGCCGGTCTCGAACTCCGGCCAGGCGGCGTCCAGCGAGGGGCTGTGGATGCCGAGCGTCTCTGCGTAGAACCTCTTGGCCCGCTCCATGTCCTGCACCGGGACGGACACGAAATCAGTCCGCTCGACTGACACGGTCGGCTGTCTCGCGCTGCTCGTCACTCGTTCGTTAGACCGTGTCATCCCTCTCGCTCACCTAACGACATCGGCAAACCGGTCGTCGTGGCGGAGAGGGATAGATCGGTCTCGAGACGGCGGGGAGCGCACGGGATGCTTAGCCGACCGATCCTTCCATTTGCAGCTGGATCAGCCGGTTCATCTCGACCGCGTACTCGAGCGGCAGCTCCTTGGTGATCGGCTCGACGAAGCCGGACACGATCATCGCGCTCGCCTCCGCCTCGGTGAGCCCACGGCTCATGAGGTAGAAGAGTTGCTCCTCGCCGATCTTCGACACGGTCGCTTCGTGACCGATGTCGACGTTCGACTCGTCGATACGGATGTACGGATACGTGTCCGAACGCGACTTCTCGTCGAGGATCAGCGCGTCGCAGACGACCTTGGACTTCGATCCCGTGGCTCCCTTCGCGACCTCGAGCAGCCCGCGGTAACCGGCGCGGCCGCCGTTCTTGGAGATCGACTTGGATGTGATGACGGACGTCGTGTTCGGCGCGACGTGGACGCACTTTCCACCCGCGTCCTGGTGCTGACCCTCACCGGCGAAGGCGATCGACAGCACCTCACCGTGGGCGCGCTCCCCCATCAGCCAGATGGCGGGATACTTCATCGTGAGCTTTGAGCCGAGGTTACCGTCCACCCACTCCATCGTCGCGTTCTCATAGGCGACGGCACGCTTCGTGACGAGGTTGTAGACGTTGTTCGACCAGTTCTGGATCGTCGTGTAGCGGCAGCGCCCCCCGGGCTTGACGATGATCTCGACGACGGCCGAGTGCAGCGAGTCGCTCGAGTAGATCGGCGCAGTGCAACCCTCGACGTAGTGCACGTACGCACCCTCGTCGACGATGATCATGGTGCGCTCGAACTGACCCATGTTCTCGGCGTTGATGCGGAAGTAGGCCTGCAGGGGCATGTCGATGGAGACGCCGGGCGGCACGTAGATGAAGGAGCCGCCCGACCAGACGGCGGAGTTCAGCGCTGCAAACTTGTTGTCGTTCTGCGGGATCACGGTTCCGAAGTACTGCTTGACGATGTCCTCGTGCTCGCGGAGTCCGGAGTCCATGTCCAGGAAGATGACGCCCTTGGCGGTCAGGTCCTCCTGAAGCTTGTGGTACACGACCTCGGACTCGTACTGGGCTCCAACCCCGGCCAGGTAGTTCTTCTCGGCCTCCGGAATCCCCAGCTTGTCCCAGGTGTCCTTGATCTCGGCCGGCAGGTCCTCCCAGGACTTCGCCTGGTTCTCGGTCGGCTTGATGTAGTAGAAAATCGAGTCGAAGTCGATCGTCGAAAGGTCTCCACCCCACTTCGGCAACGGCCGCGCGCGGAAGTACTCGAGCGAGCGCAGCCGGAACTTGCGCATCCACTCGGGCTCGTCTTTGTGCTCGGAGATGGCCGCAACCAGCTCGGGCGTCAACCCCCGGCCCGACTTGAAGAAATAGTCCTCGGGCGCGTGAAAGCCGTACTTGTAGTCGCTGCCGATCGCGGCGACGACTTCGGTCTCGGTCTGCGGTACTGCTGCCATCTTACGCCTCTCCTCCTGCGGGCACGGGCATGAACGCCTCGTACCCTTCCGCTTCTAGTTTGTGCGCGAGCTCCGGCCCGCCCTCCTCGACGATACGTCCGTCGACGAAGACGTGGACGAAGTCCGGCTTAATGTAGTTGAGGATGCGCTGGTAGTGCGTGATCACGAGCGCGCCCATGTCCGGGCCGGTCAGCGCCTTGACGCCCGCGGCGACGATCTTGAGCGCATCGATGTCCAGGCCGGAATCCGTCTCGTCGAGGACTGCGATCCGTGGCTTGAGCATCGCCATCTGCAGGATCTCGACACGCTTCTTCTCGCCGCCTGAGAAACCGTCGTTCAGGTAGCGCTGCGCGAGTTCGCGCGGGACCTTGAGCTCGTCCATCGCCGCGAGCACCTGCGTCCGGAACTCGCGCACCGGAATAGGGTCGTCTTCCCCCGCGCGCGCCTTCCGGATGGAGTTGATCGCCGAGCGTAGAAAGCTCGTAACGGTGACCCCGGGGATGGCATGGGGGTACTGGAAGGCGAGGAAGAGGCCGCGCTGGGCACGCTCGTCGGCGCCGAGGTCGTTGACGTTCTCGCCATCCAGGAGGATCTCGCCCTCGGTGATCTCGTACGCGGGGTGCCCCATGAGCGCGTAGGCGAGAGTCGACTTCCCGGAACCGTTCGGGCCCATCATCGCGTGAATCTCGTCGGTGCCGACGGCGAGATCGACTCCCTTCACGATCTCGGTCCCGTCCTCGAGGCCGACGTGCAGGTTGTTCAGCTCGAGCAGTGCCAACTTTGTGCGTCCTCGTTCCTTGTGATTGCTGGGAAACGGTGCGACTTCGTGATCCATGGTAGCCGACGCCCTCCGGCGTCCCGGGACACCGTTCGGGCAGGCGGAAGGAACACTGGAGCGGCTATGCTTCCTCCATGCCCTTCGGGATCGGTATCTGGGAAATCCTCATTCTCCTGCTCGTGGTCCTGCTCGTCTTCGGCCCCAAGCGGCTGCCCGAGATGGGCCGCTCGCTTGGTCGAGGCATGCGCGAGTTCAAGGACTCGATCTCCGGTAACGACAAGGACGACGATGACCGCCTCGAGTTCCCGCCGACGGCTCCCGAGGACGAGACCGCTGCCGCGAGACCGCGGCGCGAGCGCGACACCGTTTCCTAAGAGCTCGATGAGTTCTCCGTCCGTGCCTCGCGCGAGGCGATGATGGCGCTCAAGCGGCTGCCCCGGCGACTACAGCACGGGGAGGAGGCTACGCTCGTCGAGCACCTGGGCGAGCTACGGGCGCGGCTCTTGGTATCGCTTGCGGCCATCCTGATCGGCTTCGTCGTCGCCTACATCTTCCACGAGCAGTTGATCGAGTGGCTGCTGGAGCCGCTACCCGACGAGCGCAAAGACGACCTCATCACGATCGGCGTGACCGAGCCCTTCACGACCGCCATCAAGGTCAGCTTCTACGCCGCCTTCGGGCTGGCGTTGCCCGTGATCCTCTGGCAGCTATGGAGCTTTCTCGCACCGGCGGTCGGGCAGGGGTCGCAGCGGATCGTCGCCGGGTTCGTGGCGCTTGCCACGGTGCTCTTCGCGGGCGGAGTGGCTTTCTCGTACTTCATCGCCTTCCCGAAGGCGCTCGCCTTCCTCACGAACTACGACGAGGAGCTTTACGACGTTCAGATCCGCGCCAGCTACTACCTTTCCTTCGCAGCCCTGATGGTGCTCGCGACGGCACTCTTCTTCGAGCTGCCGATCTTCATCCTCGCGCTCGTTCGCCTGGGCGTCCTCACCTCGGCGAAGCTACGGCAAAATCGCCGGTGGGGGATCGTCATCGTCATCGCTCTCGCGATACTGCTGCCCACCGTGGATCCGGTGTCGCTCGCGTTCGAAGCCGTGCCCTTGCTCCTGCTCTTCGAGGGATCCATCTGGCTTTCCGTGCTGATGGAGAAGCGGTGGCACCCTGCCGCGACCACGGCGGTCGAGCTATAGCCCACTCGTTGCGCAAGGTCATCTCGGCTGACTGGGTGCTTCCGGTCTCCAGTCCCCCAATCGAGCACGGGGCGGTCGCGCTCGAAGACGGACGGATCGCCGCCGTCGGGACCCGGGAGGAGCTCGGATCCGGCGAGAACCATGCGGACGCTGTCATCGTTCCAGGCTTCGTCAACGCCCACTCGCATCTCGAGTACGCCGTCTACGCCGGCTTCGGAGACGGCCTGGCCGATTTTGCGGATTGGATCAGCCTCCACACCCAGCGTAAGGGGCGGATCGGGTGGGACGAGTTCGTGGCGATCGCGCATGTCGGCGCCGCTGAGAGCCTCGGCTCGGGCGTCACTACCGTCGGCGACTGCAGCTACGGCGGCGCAGCTGCAGTCGCGTGCGCGGAGCTGGGGCTACGGGCGATCGTCTACCTCGAGGTCTTCGGAAGCGACCCCGATGCCTCGCTCGCGCGGATGGACGCGACCCGGGCGCGTGTCGCCGGCGCCTGGTCGGACCTGGTCCGCCCCGGAGTCTCGCCGCATGCGCCTTTCACCGCGTCGCTCGAGGTCTACCGCGCCTGCGCCGAGCTCGGCCTGCCGGTCGCGACCCACATCTCCGAGAGCCGGTCGGAGGTCGCGTACCTCCGTGATGGTGGAGGGCCGTGGAGCCCCTACCGCCACCTCCTGGTGCCGCCCGCCGGGACCACCGGAACGCGACTCCTCGCCGAGCACGGCCTCCTCGACTCGAGCGTGGTCGCTGCTCATTGCACCGTTCTCGACCCGGATGAGATCCGGCTGCTCGCCGATCACGGGACCGGTGTGGCCCACTGCCCGCGGTCCAACGCGGCGCTCGGGTGCGGGGTCGCGCCGCTCCTCGATCTGCAAGCCGCCGGAGCACGGGTGGGGATCGGGACCGACAGCCCCGCGTCGGCACCTTCCTTCGACTTCTTCGACGAGCTGCGCTGGGTAACGCTCTCCGCGCGTGCTCGTGCGGGCCGCCCTGACGCGCTCAGCGCGGCGCAGGCGCTTGAGCTGGGGACGCTCGGTTCCGCACGTGCGCTCGGACTGGACGGGGAGATCGGGTCGCTCGTGGCGGGCAAGCGGGCGGATATCGCCGTCATCTCGCTGGACGGCTCGCCGTACCTTCCCTGGGAGGAACCTGCCGCCGCGGTCGTCTTCGGCGGTTCTCCTGACCGGGTGCTGACGACGCTCGTCGGCGGCGAGGTACGCTACGAGAGGGACACCTTCGAATGGCACGAATTGCGCAGAAACGCCGCAAAGGCACGACGCCGGATGCTCCGAGAAGACCGGCGCGTCCCGCTGCGCCCCTAGCCGAAGAGGCGATGTTCTTCCCACGCCTGCGCCGGCAGGCGAAGTGGATGTTTGTGTTCCTCGCGCTCGTGTTCGGTCTCGGCTACGTGATCTTCAACGTGGGCGGGACGATTCCGGGTACCGGCATCGCCGACCTCTTCGCCGGGGCCGGCAGCTCGTCGGCTGGCCCGTCCGTGTCCGACGCCCAGGAGAAGATCGAGAAGAATCCGAACGACGCGGACGCCTATCGTGAGCTTTCGCAGGCGCTCCAGGTCGAGGGTCGCACCGCCCAGGCGATCGCGCCGCTGGAGCGCTACGTGAGGCTCCGGCCGAACGACGCCGAGGGCCTCCAGGAGCTCTCCTCGCTCTACACGGTGGAGAGCGACCGCGTGCGGAACGAGTATCAGGTGGCCCAGTACGCGGCGTCGCTGGCGACGGCCGGCAGCACGCTGGCTCCGACGCTGCGGGTCGGCGAGGGTCAGACGATCGGCGAGGATCCGATCACCCAGGCTCAGGCCGCCGAGGCGAACGAGCGCGTGGGCGCGCTGGGCTCGGAGCTGCAGGCGGTGTCTACGAAGACGACGCGCGCCTACAAGAAGCTCACCCGACTGACGCCCGAGGATCCGACCGTCCAGCTCCAGCTCGCGCAGGCGGCCGAGCAGGCGGGTGACGTGCCCGCGGCCGTGGCCGCGTACCGGGACTTCCTGAAACTGGCGCCGGACGATTCGAGCGCACCGTTGATCAAGCAGCGGATCAAGGAGCTGCAATCGAGTTCCCTGCCAGGGCAGTAGACTTGCTCGGCGCCGAGGACGGCCCACACGGAGACGCCACGAGATGAACTTCGACATCAAGACCGAGCAGCTCGGAGACGAGACACACGTGATCTCGCTAGCCGGGGAAGTCGACCTCTACACGGCGCCCGATTTCAAGCAGCAGCTCCTGCAGGTGATCGGCGACGGAAGCAAGAACGTCGTCGTCGACTTCACCGACACGACCTTCATCGATTCCACCACGCTGGGCGTGCTCGTGGGCGGCGTCAAGCGCCTCCGGACGAACGAGGGCCAACTCTCGCTCGTCTGCAGTGACCGCAACATCACGAAGATCTTCGAGATCACGGGGCTCGATCGCGTCTTCACCATCTACGGGACGCTTGACGAGGCGCTCGCCCAGGTCGGGGCGGCGAGCACGCCACCCGGGTAAGCCGGCGAGCATGCGATCGCTCGCGGCTCTTGCACTGATGCTCCTGGCGCTGGTCGGCGGCGCAGGCTGCGGTACAGGCGGGATCGAGCCGGAGGGCGGCGACACGGCTCGCGGGAAAGAGATCTTCACGAAGGGCGCGGACGGCAAGCAGGCATGCAGCTCCTGCCACAAGCTCGCCGACGCCGGCGCGGCAGGCACGATCGGCCCCGATCTGGACGCATCGTTCGGCCCTGGGCGCGAGGAGGGCTTCTCCGAGAGCACGATCCGCGAGATCGTGCGCCAGCAGGTCAAGTATCCGATCGACGCCGACGCCTCCC
>JACCTQ010000174.1 GCA_013812265.1 Actinomycetota bacterium | reverse complement strand
CCTCGGTACGCAGCCGGATCAGCGAGATCGCCGAGGCAGACTGGCAGCCCGCGAGCTACCGCGACCGCAGCCAGGTCGCAGGCTTCCAGTGGCGGCCGAAGAGCTGGAAGTGCGAGCGGCGCTTCATCGTCCGCCGCGACCCTGTCGAGCCGGGCGAGCAGCTCTCCCTCGAGGGACGCGAGTGGCACTACTGGGTGCTCGTCACAAACGACAGCGAGCGCTCGGCCGACGAGCTCGAATGCTGGCAGCGCGGCAAGGCGAACCTCGAAAACCGGATCAAGGAAGCAAAGCTCGGACTCGGCCTCGACAACCTGCCCTGCCAAAGCTTCCACGCCAACTGGGCCTACCTACTCTGCACGCTGCTCGCCTTCAACCTGCTTGCCTGGCTGAAGCTAGTCGCCCTGCCCGAGCAGGAGCGGACGAGCTACGCCAAGCGCCTGCGCTTCCGCTTCATCGCGGTCGCCGGAACGGTCGGCCGCTCCGGCCGGCGGCTCGTCCTGCGCCTCTCGGCCGGCTACCCGCTGCTCAACGACTTCCTCGAAACGCTGCAACGCATCCGCGGCCTCGCCCGAGCGCCCGCCTGAACGCGCCTACTCGCCCGCAAACCAAGACCGACCAGGCCGACGCGGGCACAGCCACTGCTCAAACGCACGCCGCGTCGGTCAGACCACGACACGCGCCCGAGATCCGCCCCGCCGACCGCGATCCCGGTCAGCAACAGGACCAAAAACGCAGCCCACCCCGCCCTCAGCCGCTTACCGCAGGATCCGGCTAGCTACGCGTCGCCGAAATGCCGCCAGCGAGAAACCTCGTGGTGTTCTCCCTGTAGACGTAGCTCCACGCCGGCGCCGGCCTCACACCATCCGATCGTGGGAAACGGTGCGTCCCCAACAGCCGCGAGCAGCTCGTAGTCCTCGCCGAAACCGCACACGAGGTCCCACACGTCCCTGCCGACGCGCTCGGCCACTTCCTTGACGCCGTCCACGATCGGGACCCGCTCCAGCTCGATCACGAGCTTGCAGCCGGAGCGAGCCGCGATGCGCTCGGCGTCACTGACAAGCCCATCCGAGAGGTCCATGAGCGCGTGCGCGGTCGAGGCCAGCAGCTGCCCCTCTCGAAGCCGCAGAGGCGGTCTGCGATGCGCGTCCCGGAGCGGTGTCGCGATCGCCTCGGCGAGGGCGAGGTACCCGGCCGCGGAGCCGCCGAGCGGGCCGGTGACGACGAGCGCATCGCCGGGCCGGGCGCCGGAGCGCCCGGGCACCCTCTTCGACCGCCCGACTGCGGTCACGCTCAAGGTCGCGCGGGGAGCCGAAGCGACATCCCCACCACGAATGGGGACACCCGGCTCCGAGAGCCCTTCGTAGAGCTGCACGACGTCGGCGAGCAGCGTGGCTCCCGGCACGGCAAGGGTGACGAGGAGCGCCTCCGGCTGGGCTCCGGACGCTGCCAGGTCACTGAGATTGACCGCCGCCGCCTTGTAGCCGAGGTCGCGCCACGAGGTCCAGTCGAGCCGGAAGTGGACGCCCTCGACGAGCGCGTCCTGCGTGACGACGAGACCGCCCGCTAGCTCGGCCGCGTCGTTCTCGATCCCGAGCACCAGCCCGCGCCGCTCGAGCTCGGCCAGAAGGCCGGTCTCGCCGATTTCAGACAGCTGCACGGCCGAGGTCCAACGCCCCACGAACGGCGCCCGCCATGCTCGCCGCGCGCACCACTGCGACACCGGCGGCCCCCGCCTCGATACACGAGCGTGCATTGCGCTCGTCCACACCGCCGATCGCAACCACGGGAATCGATACGGCCCCACAGATCTGTCCGAGCCCCTCGAGCCCGATCGGGGGGTCGGCATCCGGCTTGGTCGGTGTCGTCCACACCGGTCCGGCGCCGATGTAACTCGCCCCCCGCCGCTCGGCGGCAGTCGCCTCGTCCACGCACGCCGCCGAGAGACCCAGTATCAAACCGAGCCGCAGCGCACGTTCCGCGCCACTGTCGCGCCGGCCGAGATGAACGCCGTCCGCGACCAGCAGCCGTGCCGCCTCGACGTCGTCATTCACAACGAGCATCACGCCCGCCTTCCGGCACAACTCGCCGATGGAGTGGCCCCGCT
This sequence comes from Actinomycetota bacterium, assembly GCA_013812265.1. Lineage (GTDB taxonomy): Bacteria > Actinomycetota > Thermoleophilia > Gaiellales > Gaiellaceae > JACCTQ01. Next base: position 9,288 of record JACCTQ010000174.1, on the reverse strand, counting down.
CGACCAGTTCCTCGGTGCTCACCTCCTTGAGCCGCAGTTGGACAACGCTGGCTCCGCCCTCGACGGCGAGCTGCGCGGTCTGGAGATCCGCGACGAGGGCGTGCAGCTTCACCGTTCCCGCACCCGCGCGCGCTCGTCGAGCGCGTCCGGATCGAGGTTGTACAGGGCGTCGTAGAGGCCGGCGTGGAAGGTGCCCGGACCCTTTGCGGAGCGGGCCGCGTCCTCGCCCGCGATCCCGAAGGCCACGAGGGCCTCCGCCGCTGCCTGGAGCGGGCGATCGGGTTGCACGGCGACAAAGCAACCGGTCATCGCAGTCGCCATGCAACCGGTGCCCGTCACCGTGCCGAGCAACTCGTGCCCGTTCGCGACGGAGATCACTTCACCGCCGGACGAGACATGGTCGACCGGGCCCGTCACCGCCGCGACGACGCCGAGCGCCGACGCAGCGAGCGCCGCAAGCTCTGCTCCTCCGTCGCCGGCGCCCAGCGACTCGACTCCACGAATCTCGGCCTTCCGGCCCGCCAGAGTGGCGATCTCGGCGGCATTGCCGCGCACGATCGCCACGTCGACCTCGGCCAACAGGCGCCTGGCCGTCTCCGTTCGGTAACGCGTCGCTCCGGCGCCCACAGGGTCCAGAACGACCGGGACCCCGGCCGCGTTCGCCGCCTTCCCGGCGAGCACCATGGCCTCGATCCAGTCGTCCGAGAGCGTGCCGATGTTGAGCACGAGCGCCCCCGCAGCCGACGCCATCTCCTCCACCTCCCGGCGCGCGTGAGCCATGACGGGGAGCGCTCCGATGGCCAGAGTCACATTCGCCGTCTCGTTCATCACGACGTAGTTGGTTATCTGATGGACGAGCGGCTTCTGCTCCCGAAGCGCTCGCAGACTGGCGGCCGTGGCGATGCTCATGCGACTCCTTTGAGATTGAAGATGTCAACCGGTCCGTCGCCGGCGCCGATATCGACGAGACCGTTCCGAACAGCTTCGGCAGCCGCGGCCGCGGCTCCGCGGGCAGCGGCATCGAGCGACGACCCCCGGGCGAGCAGTGCAGCGAGGTAAGCCGAGTGTGTGCACCCGGCCCCGTGTGTCGCGGCAACCTCGTGACGCGGCACGGGGATCTCGAGGTGCCGGCTACCGTCGTACAGGTGGTCGACCGCCTCGGCTCCGTGTCCGCCCGTCACGATTACGGCGGCAGCTCCGAGCCCGTGCAGCGCCTCGGCCAGCTCGGCGCGCCGACCGGAAAACCCCACGAGCGCCTCGGCCTCGGCGAGATTGGGGGTCACGACGGTGGCGAGGGGAAACAGGCGCGCCACGAGCGTCTCCACCGCATCGTCTCGCAAGAGCTTCGCTCCCGAGCTGGCAAGCAGGACCGGATCTACAACTAGGGGCACCCTGTGCGCCTCGAGAAACGTCGCGACCGCCTCGATCGCCGGCCGCGAGAAGAGCATTCCCGTCTTGGCGGCATCGACGCCGATGTCCTCGAAGACGGCGTCGAGCTGGCCCAGGACGAACTCGGGCGGCGTCTCGTGAACGGCCGCCACGCCGCGGGTGTTCTGGGCCGTGAGGGCCACGATCGCGCTCATCCCGTGACATCCTGCGCGGGCAAAGGCCTTGAGGTCGGCCTGGATCCCGGCCCCGCCGCCCGAGTCCGAGCCGGCGATCGTCAAACAGCGCAATACCACTTGACTCCCTTCGCTGGTCCTAACCAGATCAGGTTCGACGGGTGTGATCTCAGCCCTGACACGGGCACCCCGGCCACACGATTCTACCGTCCAACGGCCGTCTCCAGAGCGGACCTGAAAGACCAGAAGCTCTCGAATCCAACCCGGCCCTCTGACCTGGGGTGACGGACGGTCGCCTTCCCTTCCGACTACGATCGAGACATGGGCCAGATCGCCCGGTATGACGGTCTCGCCGAATGGTACGACGCCCTGGTGCGGGACAGCCCGCTCGCGAGCGTGCCGCTCGACGCTCTCGAAGAGCTGCTCGGTCGAGGTCCCGGTCGCTGTCTCGATCTCGGCTGCGGCACGGGAGTCGCCTTCGACTTGCTCGACAGGCTGAGGTGGTCGATCGTGGGCGTCGACGTGTCGTCCGACCAGCTGCGCGTGGCCGAGGAGCACGCGGCCGGAATCGGCGCCGAGCTAGTCCACGCGGATGCGACGGACTTACCGTTCGCGGACGCCTCGTTCGCCGCGGTCGTCTCGCTGCTCACGCACACCGACTTCGACGACTTCCCCGCTGTCGCCCGAGAGGCTGCACGCGTCCTCGTTCCTGGCGGCAAGCTCGTGTACGTCGGCCCGCATCCGTGTTTCCTCAGTCCCACGGCGGAGCGTCGAACGGACGGCCCTCACCTTCTTCACGAGGGTTATCGCCGACAGGAGTGGTGGCACGAGGCGCCCGGCTTCCGCTTCGGCCGGGAGGGCATACGCGGACGCGTAGGCGTCAACCATCTGCCGCTCGGGGCGTTCCTGAACGCGTTTGTCGGCGCCGGCCTCGTCCTCCAGCGGGTGGACGAGCCAGGCGAAGAGGACTACCCCTACCTGATCGCGGTCGAGGCTCGCCGGTGACCGTTACGGCGACCGGCTGGGGCGACCTTCTCACCGGAGAGGAGCTCGCCTACCTCGCGACCGAGCCGGCCCGAGCGGCACGCACGACTCCGGTTCCGGCGGAGGTCGAGCCTCGCTTGCGCGCGGCGCTTTGCGGCCGGGGCGTGGACTCCCTCTACGAGCACCAGGCGGAGGCGTGGGAGGCGGCAGCGCGCGGGGAGCACGTCATCGTCACGACCGGAACCGCAAGCGGAAAGACGCTCGCCTTCAACCTCCCCGTTCTGGACGGCGTCGCGCGAGACCCCAAGCAACGAGCGCTGTATCTGTACCCCACGAAAGCGCTCGCGCAGGATCAGGCGCGCTCGCTCGCGGGACTAGGCGCTCCCGGCCTCCGAAGTGCCATCTACGACGGCGACACAGAGACCGAGCGGCGCTGGCAGATCCGCAAGTGGGCGAACGTCATCCTGACGAATCCGGACATGCTCCACGTCGGGGTCTTGCCCCACCATGACCGCTGGGGTGACGTGCTTCAGAACCTGCGCTTCGTCGTTGTGGACGAGGCCCACGTGTACCGCGGTGTCTTCGGATCGCATGTCGCAAACGTCCTTCGCAGACTGCGACGGGTCGCGCGCATCTACGGTGCGGAGCCACAGTTCCTGCTCGCGTCGGCGACGATCGCGAACCCCGGCTCGCTGGCTCGTTCACTCACGGGCCTCGAGGCGACCGTGATCTCGGACGATGCAGCTCCACGCGCCGAGCGGACGATCGCGCTCTGGAACCCACCGCTTCTGGACGACGAGCTGGGCGTGCGCGCGAGCGCACTCGGGGAGGCGTCCCGGCTTATGGCCGACCTCGTGTCACGGGACCTTCGCACGATTTGCTTTGCAAAGAGCCGCAAGGCGACAGAGCTGATCCACCGGTTCACGGTGCAGCGGCTCGACGACCGCGCGCTGGCCGGGCGGCTGACGCCGTATCGCGCCGGCTATACGCCTGCCCAGCGGCGGCAGATCGAGCAGCGGCTGGTGGAGGGCGATTTGCTCGGCGTCACCGCGACGGACGCGCTCGAGCTCGGGATCGACATTGGCCTGCTCGACTGCGCCATCTCGGTCGGCTTCCCCGGGACGGTCGCGAGCCTGCGCCAGCAGTGGGGCCGAGCCGGGCGGCGCGGGCACGGTCTCGCCCTCCTGGTGGCCAGCGAGGACGCTCTCGACCAGTACTTCATGCGCGAGCCGGAGACGCTGCTCTCGCGATGCGTCGAGGCGACGATCCTCGACCATGCCAACCCGCGGATTCTCGACGGCCACGTTCGCGCCGCGGCCTTCGAGGCGCCGCTCGACGACCGTGACCGCCCGCTCCTCGGGGACGAGGCGTTGCAGCGGGCGGAGCTGCTCGACGATCTCAAGCTGACACCGGCCGGTTACGTGTGGGCCGGCCGCGACTACCCGGCTGCACGCGTGCCGCTGCGATCGACGAGCCCGGATTCGATCTCGGTCATCGATGCGCAGACGGGCTCGCTCCTCGGTCTCATGGAGCTCGAGCGTGCCTACTCGACCGTGCACGACGGCGCCGTCTACCTCCACCTCGGGGAGTCGTTCGTCGTGCGAGAGCTCGACCTCGAGCGGCGCACGGCGCTCGTGGAGCCGTTCGCCGACGACTACTACACGCAGGCGAAGAAGGAGGCGACCACAGCGATCGAGCACGCGCTGAGAAGAGAGCGGCGTCTCGGCCTCGAGCTGTCGTTCGGCCGCGTCTCGGTCACCGAGCAGGTGATCGCCTTCCAGCGCAAGGCGATCTCGGACGGGGCCACGATCGACCTCGTTCCGCTCGAGCTGCCCCAGACGCAGTTCGAGACCGAGGCCATCTGGTTCCTGCCGGAACCATGGATGCTCGAGGGTCTGGAACGTGAGCCGGCTCTGCTGTCCAGCCTGCATGCCGCCGAGCACTCGCTGATTGCGCTGCTACCGCTCTGGGCGATGTGCGACCGCTGGGACATAGGCGGCCTGTCCACGAACGTCCACTTTCAGACGGGACGACCGACGGTCTTCATCTACGACGGCCATCCCGGAGGCGTCGGGATCGCGGAGCGTGGCTTCGACGCCTTCGAGGGCTGGGTGGAGGACACCGCACAGATGCTCGCCGGCTGCCCATGCGAGCGCGGCTGTCCCTCGTGCGTCCAGTCGCCGAAGTGCGGCAACCTCAACGAGCTCCTCGACAAGCGCGGAGCGCTCACGTTGCTGCAGCGGATGCTCCGCGTCGATCTCTCGGCCGGGCGCTCGTCATAGGTCTCGTAGCGCTGCGTCGACTGCGCCGCGCGGTGTCGCAGCCGTCTCAACGCCCTCGAGCTCCCACCCGGGCTGCAGGACCACCACCCGGCGGCCCAGCTTCATGGCGAAGCCGATCTCGGCCAGAGTGCCCCACTCGCCGCCCACGGCGATGACAGCATCGCCGCTCGCGACGACAGCCAGATTCCTCGCATGACCGATGCCGGTGACAACGGTGTGATCCAGCCACTCGCTCGCGCCCGCGCGGCTCTCCCCGGGCAGGATGCCGACCGTTGTTCCGCCCGCCTGCTTGGCTCCACGCGCAGCTGCCTCCATCACGCCGCCGAGGCCGCCGCAGACCACAGTGCAACCCCGTTCGGCCAGCAAGCGCCCGGTCTCCTCGGCCAACTGCTCGAGCTCGCGCGTCGCGCGCCCAGCTCCGATGACCGAGACCTGTCGAGATGCCACGGAGCGATGGTAAAGATACGCGGGTGGCTTCCATCCACTCGGAGACCCGGCGTGACGCCCGCGGAGGAACCCTCGTCGTGGGCGGGGGTTACGCCGGAGGCTATGTCGCGCGGCTGCTCGGCAAGCGAGGTGCGACCATCGTCAGCCCGGAGAACTTCATGTTGTTCACGCCGCTGCTCCCGGAGGCAGCATCCGGAACCCTGGAGCCCAGGCACGTGGTCGTGCCGCTCCGGATGATGTGCCCGCATGCGGAGCTACTGCTGGGGCGAGCGGTCGCCATCGATCGTGACCGGCAGCGCGTCCAGGTCGAGACGGAGGAGGACCTCTTCTGGATCGGCTACAGCAATCTCGTGCTCGCTCTCGGCTCCATCTCACGCACCCTGCCCGTACCGGGGCTCGCCGAGCACGGGCTCGGCTTCAAGGATCTGGCCGATGCGATCCAGCTGCGAAACCACGTGCTCCGCCGGCTCGAGGCGGCGGTGGCTGCGGCGAACGAGCAGCACCGCCGGCGCGAGCTGACGTTCGTGTTCGTGGGGGCGGGGTACGCGGGCGTCGAGGCGCTCGCCGAGCTCTCGGACCTCGTCCGCGACGCGCTTCGCTTCTACCCGTCCCTCCGCCATGAGCAACAGCAGTGGGTGCTCGTCGACGCGGCGCCCAAGATTCTTCCCGAGATCCCCACGCGGCTCGGTGACTACGCGGCCGAACTGCTCGCGCGCCGTGGTGTCGACATCCGGGTCAACACGACGCTGGGGGCGGCCGAGGCTCACGCGGTCGTCTTGTCGGACGGAGCTCGCATCCTGACGAACACCCTCGTCTGGACGGCGGGCGTGCGTGCGCACCCTGTCCTCGGCGAGCTCGGTCTGCCGCTCGACGAACGCGGGCGCATCCCGGTTCGACCGACACTTCAGACGGAGTTCGACGAGCGCGTCTGGGCGCTCGGCGATTGTGCGCGAGTGCCCAACGAGGCAACGCCCGAGCACCCGGACCCGCCCACGTGCCAGCACGCCCTCCGCCAGGCTCGCCGCCTGGCCAAGAACCTGAAGGGCGAGCGTCGGCCCTACCGCTATCGCATGTTGGGTCAGGTGGCTACCCTGGGGCGCTATCGCGGAATCGCGGATGTTCTCGGGCTACGCTTCCGCGGTTTCCTCGGGTGGTGGATCACCCGCACGTACCACCTGTACCAACTGCCGCTCCTGACGCGGAAGCTCCGCGTCCTTACCGACTGGACCGTCGCGCTCTTCTTCAGGCGGGACATCGTCGAGCTCCGCACGCTGGGGCATCCGCGCGGCCTGCGGGACGAGTAGCGGACCGGACCCGGCTGGGCCGGGGCCAGCGTCACAATTTCGAGCTTGTGGCTCAGAGCCACAAACCCCTACTGGATCGCCGCCAGCGCCGCCGTCAGCGACTGCTTGCCCGCAAGCACGCCCTCGAAGAGGTCGCCGCTGCGGGCGACGCGGGTCAGCACGGTCTCCATGGTGAAAGCCGCCGGATCGAGCTTGTCGTTCACTTCCTCCCACCGCAGCGGCGTGGAGACGGGCGCCCCTTCCTTCGGACGCACCGAGTAGACCGAGGCGATCGTCTTACCCTCGCCGTTCTGGTTCGAGTCGATGAGGACGCCGCGGCGCTTGGCCCGTGTCCATTCGGTTGTGACGAGTCCGGGGTGGAGGCGCGCGAGCGTGCCCGCGATGATCTCCGAGAACTGTCGCGTCTGCTCGTAGGTGTGGCGCCGTGCGATCGGTACCAGGACGTGGATGCCGTCGGCTCCGCTCGTCTTCGGAAAGCTTTCGAGCCCGAGCGTGTCGAGCGCCTCCTTCACGAGCAGAGCAACTTGCACGGTCTCCGGGAACCCGACGTCGTCGGACGGATCGAGGTCGAAGAGCACGAAGTCCGGCGTATTCGACTTGTCGAAGCGCGAGTACCAGACATTCAGGTCGATACAGCCCATGTTCACCATCCACAGCAGCGCGAGCTCGTCGTTCACGAACGGCACCTCGATCCGCCGTGTGCGTCTGGGTGACTCGCGAGTCGTAGCCATGTAGGGAGCCCGCTTGATCCAGTCGGGCATGTGCTTGGGCGCGTCCTTCTGGAAGAAGTGCTTACCCCGCCAGCCGTCCGGGTAGCGCTTCATCGTGAACGGCCGGTCGCGGAGATGGGGCACGACCACCGGCGCGACGGCGCGGTAGTAGGAGAGCAGATCGCCCTTCGTGATCCCCTCCTCGGGCCAGAACGGCTTGTCCAGATTCGAGAGCTTCAGCACCCGCTTGCCCCGTCGGAGCTCGGTCGGCAGCGGCTGCTCCCGCCGCACCTCATCGGGCTGCTTGTCCTCCCGCAACCTCTTGTACACCGGCGCCCGCAGGTGCCCATCGTGTGTCCACTCGGCGAACTCGACCTCACAGACGAGCTGCGGCTCCACCCAGACGACATCGCCCTTACGGATCTTCGGCATCTTCGGAGCCACGTCGAACGGCGAGGTCGCCCGCTCGAGCGGGCGGAGCCTCCCGAGCAGGCGCTCGATCTCCTCTTCGTCGAAACCCGTCCCGCAGTTGCCGGCATAGGACAGCTCGCCGGCGCGACTCAAAGCGAGCACAAGCGAGCCGAAGCTGGCCGAGCGTCGGCCCTGACCCTTCGTGTAGCCGGCGATCACGAATTCCTGTCGCCCATGCGTCTTCACCTTGACCCACTCGCGGCTGCGCTTGCCCGGCAAGTAGCGGGAGTCGGCCCGCTTCGCGACCACCCCCTCGAGCGCCTGCTCCTTCGCGACGTCGAGCAAGGCCACTCCGTCGTCGAACGCTTCGGACAGCACCACCGTGCGGTTTCTGCGGTCCAAAATGCCTTCCAGGCGGCGGCGGCGCTCGGTCAGGGGAAGCGCTACCAGCGGCTCGCCATCCGCCTCGATCACGTCGAACACGTAGTACACGAGCGGTGACTCCGACCTCCCTTGCTGCATGGCCGAGAAGCTGGAGCGGCCTTGCTCGTCCAACGCGCAAACCTCGCCGTCGAGTACGCATTCCGGTGTCTTCACGCTCGCCTCGACCGCCTTGCGCACCGAAGCGAAGCGCCCACTCAGATCGTTCCCCTTTCGGCTCTTCAGCTCGACCTCCCCATCCCGAACGTACGCCAGCGTCCGGTAGCCGTCCCACTTCACCTCGAACAGCCAACCCGGTCCGGAAGGCACATCGCCGGAAAGCGTGGCGAGCATGGGCGCATAGGACACCCGCTCCCGCGCCTCGTGCGCTGACTGGTCTCGCTTTCGGATCAGGAGCCAGTTCTTCGGATCGCCGGACAGCTTGGCCGGCACGAGCGCCCAGATTCCCCGCAGACGCTCCCCGTGGAGGCGCACGGTGAGACCGCCGTTCTTCTTCTCCTCGACCAGCTCATAGCTTCCCCGGTCCCAGATCTCGACCTGCCCTGCGCCGTACTGCCCCGCCGGGATCTCGCCTTCGAAGGTTGCATACTCGAGGGGGTGGTCCTCGACGTGGACGGCGAGATGCTGCTCGCCGGGCTCCAGCGGAACACCCTTCGGCACAGCCCAGCTCGCCAGCGCCCCACCGCGCTCGAGGCGAAAGTCGTAGTGCAGCCGGCGCGCGTCATGGCGCTGGACGACGAAGATCGGGTCGGTCCCTCGCTTGCGATCGCCAAACGGTTCTGGCGTTCGCTTCGGATCGCGCTTGCGGTGGTAGTCGGCGAGTTTCCCCATGCGGCGACGTCGCAGAAATCTGTCACAGCCTCCGGGGAAAAGCCTGTGGATAGTGTGGATTCACGTATACGCGAGCGCTACGCGAAGACACCGATGGAGCGGAACCGTCGTCGGCGTCGGCGTCGTAGCTCGTCGCCCGGGATGCCTTCGAGGTCGTCGAGCGACTCCGCGAGCGACTCCGCGAGCAGTCGGGCTGCCTCGTCGTAATCGGTCTGCGCTCCTCCGGGAGGCTCCGGGACGACCGCATCCACGACGCCGAGCTCCAGGCAGTGAACCGCGTCCGGCTTGAACGCAGCTGCGGCCTTCTCCTTCTCGC
>JACCTQ010000162.1 GCA_013812265.1 Actinomycetota bacterium | reverse complement strand
AGCCGCCCCCGGTTCTTCCGCCGCCACCGCCCCCGGAACCGCCCCCGGTTCTTCCGCCACCGCCGCCGCCTGAGCCCTAAGGGCCTGTCATCCCACCGCGGCCACTTTCTGGACAGGCCCCAACCTGAGCGTGGGGCCTCGCCTCGCATGGCTGGCGGGGGTTTTGTGCCTGTCTTCGGTCGCTCTGTGCGTCGCGGTTTCGTGGCCTGTTGATGCGACGCTTTTTCCCGACAACGCAGGCCGGCCGGTCGGAGACGAGCGATGGGCGTGGCTGTACCTCCTCGGCTCGGCTGCTGCCCTCGCCGCCTACGGCGCAGGTCTCGTGCTCCTGCGGAGCAGGCGTGCTCGCCTCGGCGCGGTTGCCGTCCTGGCAGTTGCCATCCAACTGACGCCGCTCGCCGCTCCGCTCCTGCTTTCCACCGACGCCTGGACGTACTGGGACTATGGCCGCATCGCGGCCGAGCACGGCGGCAACCCGTACAGGGAGACGCCGGCGGACTATCCCGACGACCCCGCCTTTTCACACGTCGGTGCAGGATGGAGGAACACCACGTCGGTTTACGGCCCAGCGTTCTCCCTGGCCGCCGAGCCGATCGCACGTGCGGCCGGCGCGTCTGCGGACGCTGCCGCCTGGATCTACAAAGCGCTGGCAGCCGTGGCGATGCTGTGCATAACGGCACTCGCGGTCAGGCTGTCACCGCACAAGGCGTTCGCGTGCGCCTTCGTGGGCTGGAACCCGCTCCTGGCGCTGCACTTCGCGGGAGGCGGTCACAACGACGCCTGGATGATGGCCCTCGTACTGGGAGCTCTCGCGCTCGCCGCATCTGGCCGGCGGCAGCTGGCGGGCGCTGCCTGGGCGCTCGCCGTCCTGATCAAGTGGATCCCACTCCTGTTCCTGCCGCTTCGTGCACTCGAAGCCCGGGCCACGGGGCGCCGGGTCGGGCACCTGGGGTTCGCGGTCACCGCGCTCGTGATCGGTCTCGCGGCGAGCTGGCGCTACGGGCTCGATTGGCTCCGCGCCTTCGGCCCGCTCGCCCGCAACGCGAACCAGGAGACCAGCTTCGCGCTCCCACATCGCCTGGAAGGGCTGGGTGCCCCAGATTGGATGGCCCTCGCGCTGCTCGCGCTCGCCTTCGTCGCTGCCTACGTGTGGCTGTCGCGGCAGGCCTGGGGTGGCCGGGCAAGAATTGGCCTAGCGGCGGGTCTGCTGCTACTCGCGACGCCCTACCTGGCGCCCTGGTACGCCGTGTGGGCCGTTCCTCTCGCCGCGGCCGAGGACGACCGAGAGGCCCAGTGGCTGGCTGTGGGACTGTGCGCCTACCTCCTTCCGCAGACTGTGCCGGTCTAGATGATTGATCTAACGCCGCCGGAAGACCAGGATGCCGTCCCGCTCGAAGACGAGCCGCCAGCGCTTGCTCTGTCGCAGCGTGCCGAGCCGAGCGGCCATCGCAACCTCGGCTTGCTCGTCGATGCGGTCGGCGTAGCTCGGCTTGGTGACGTCTGCGAGCACCCAGGTAGCGTCGCGAATCACCGGAAAGCTCAAGATGCGCTCGCGTGCGGAGAGGTGAGCGCCCAGCGAGTTCGTCGAGCTCACCGCGGCGTCGGCGGGAACGAGCTCGAGCGCCCGCTGGGCGATGCGATCGTGCGCCGTGACGAGTGCAGCGTCGCCCTGCAGGGATTCGCCTCCCGGCAGGTGTTGCCACAGTGGAATGGCACCGAGCCGATAGTTCGAAGCCAGCGCGGCGGCCAGCAGCAGGGTGGTCAGTGAGCCGTGCCCGAGCCGCCCCGAGCGCTCGAGGCGGCCCGCGCCCAGCACTGCGGCCAGGAAGATCGCCGGGATGATCGTCGCCGTGTAGTGGAAGTGAATCGAGGTCTGCGTCGGGGTCGTGGACAGGAGGTTCAGCGCCAGTTGGGGAAGTGCCGGCAGCAGCGCGAGGGGTGAAAGCAGAGAGAGGGCTGCGAGCGGCAACACGAGCTCGGCCATGTACCTGAAGCCGTTCCCGTCGAGGGCTACCTCCAGCAAGCGCAGGGGATCGGTAAAGGCCGTGCGGAGGATGCCGCCCGGCGACCCCCCAACCTCGCTGTAGCGACCATAGAAGGTGGAAGACCGCCCGTCGTTGAAGTGTGGAATGACGACCGCCACCGCGACCGTCGCGACGACCATCCCGGCGACCGCGACCCCGGCGCCGGCAAGCCAGCGCCGCCGACCCAGCGCGTACCAGACACCCGCTGCAGCGACTGCCAGGGCGACCTCTTCCCGGGTCAGGACCGCGAGGAAGCTGAAGAGTCCGAAAAGCAGCAGCTGATCCTGGTCGAGGTACCAAAAGGCGAAGAGCAGAGCCGGACAGGCGAGCGCGACAGGGTGGAAGTCGTCGAGCGAGAGCCACTGAGTCGCTGGATAGAGGAGGTAAGCGAGCGCGAAGGCACCGCCGGCGCGATCCGAGCCGACGTGCTTCCGCGCGAGCCAGAACACCGGAAAGGCGCCGAGAGACAGTGTGGCCGCCTGCAGTACGAGCAGAGCTGCGGGGCTCGGCCACAGCCACCACAGGGGCGCGAGCAACGCGAGCACGGGGTCGAAGTGCGCGGCCAGACGAGAAATCTGGTCACCCTGGAGATCCGTGATCCGTAGCGGATGGCCTTCGGAGGTCGACCAGACAGCCTGAACCATGTTGCCCAGGTCGAAGCGCCCGCTGTTGAACGCCTCATGCCGCAGCGTCGCAAGCGCTGAGAACCCGGTCGCGAACGCAGCCACGCCGGCGTAGACGAGGGGGCGCGCAGGCAGTGCAACCGGGAGCCAGCGCCGTGTCAAAGAAGCTCCTCCACGAGAGTGCGCCAACGGGTGCCGAGCACATGCTCGCTCGCTTTCGCCTCGTACGCGGATCGGCCGCCGCGGCTAAGGCGATGAGCCAGCTCTGGGTCGCCGGCCAGTCGCCTGAGAACAGCCGCGAGCGCTTGCGGGTCGCCGGGCGGAACGAGCAAAGCGCTTTCGCCGTCCTCGAGCAGCTCTCGCGCGCCGGGCGTGTCCGCCGTCACGAGTGGCGTCGCGCAGGCGAGCGCCTGAAACGCCTTGTTCGGGATCACGCGCGCGGCCTTGGCCGACGTTCCGAAGATGCCGAGCGAGCAGCCGGTTTGGTGCAGCTCGCCCGGCAAGCTTGCGTATTCGACCCACGGGATCCATTCGACGTTCGCCCGTCTTTTACGCAGCAGGCCGTCGAGCTGCCCGCTACCGATAATGCGAAAGCGCAGCTCGGGCGCCAGCGCTGCCGCGGCGAGGATTGTCTCCAGGCCGTGAAGCGGGATCAGCTTGCCGATGAAGAGGACGTCCCGCGGGCTTTCCGGCCGCCATCCGGACTGAAAGAGGCGCTCCTCGGCACCGACGAGGCAGACACGAACGCGCCCCGGGTCCAGTCCGGCGAGACCCACGAGATGCGAGGCGTTTGCCTCCGTGTCCGCGACGACGAGGTCGGCAGCCCGGAGTGCGTACCGGTCGATTGCACGGAGGATTCGCGCGGGCAGCGAGCCCGGCCGGAACCGTTTGCGGTCCTCCACCAAGGTGTCCGTGAGCGACACGAGCGGGTTGAAGATGACCGGCCGGTCACGGGCAACGCGGCGTGCCGCTGGGAGGTCGGCATGCCCCGGGTAGCCCACGATGACGGCATCGAAGTTTTGTGGCGCGCCCCGCAGAAGGCGAGCCTGGGCAGCGGCGAGCCGAGCGGCCGCTCCCAGTCCCGCCGACCATTTGTGCTCCTGGCTCTCCCAGACGGGAGCGTGGTGTTCGATAACCCCCACACCCGCTCGTCGCAGGCAGGAGATCACCTGCGCGTTACGCGGGTACGCGCGCTCGTACGTCCCGAAGTAGAGAACGTTCGCTAAGAGAGGATTTCCTCGACGTGCAGCTCGGCCCGCTCGCGCTCGCCGGCGCGCTCCTCGTGATGGCTCGTGACCATCTCGCTGAGCAAGCCGAGCGAGAAGAACTGCATGCCGACCACGATCAGCAAGACGCCGAGCGTCAGCAGCGGTCTGTGGCCGATCGCCGCGCCCGTGGCCTTCAGAACGGTCAGATAGACGAGCACCGCGAAGCCGGCGGCCCCGAGCAGCAGCCCGAGACCGCCGAAGAGGTGCAGCGGCCGGTGCCGGTAGCGTCCGATGAACGAGACGGTCAAGAGATCCAGAAATCCGCGTAGAAGGCGCTCGAGGCCGTACCGAGACCGGCCGTGCTCGCGGGGACGGTGATTGACGGGGAGCTCGGCGATGCGGTAGCCGCGGTAGTGGGCGAGCACCGGCAGGAAGCGGTGCAGCTCGCCGTAGATTCGAACGCCGCGGGCGACCTCTGCCCGGTAGGCCTTGAGCCCAGAGTTGAGATCGTGCAGCCGGATCCCCGACACTCGGCTCGTGGCCCAGTTGAAGAGGCGGGAAAGAATGCGCCGAGACCACGGGTCGCGGCGGCGCGCTTTCCACCCCGAGACCAGGTCGAATCCCTCCTCGAGCTTCGCGAGCAGCCGTGGGATCTCAGCCGGGTCGTCCTGCAGATCCGCGTCGATGGTGACCACCACGTCGCCGTCCGCCTGTGCGAAACCGGCCATCAGTGCCGCCGCTTTGCCGAAGTTGCGGCGCAGCCGCACGACTCGCACCGTGTCCCGCCGTGCGTGCAAGCGTGTGAGCGCGGCGAACGAGCCGTCCGTTGACCCGTCGTCGACGAAGATCGTCTCCCACGGCGTCCCGAGCGGTTCCAGCGCAGCCTCGATCTCCTCGAACAGGAGCGCCACGGTTCGCTCCTCGTTGTGCACTGGGACGACGACCGAGATCACGGTGTCATAGCTTATTGTGGCCGATGGCCCCGCTCCTGCCGCTAGAGGAGGCGCAAGCTCGAATCCTCGGGCGAGCCTCGCCTTTGCCCGGCGAGACCGTTCGGCTAGAGCACGCGGCCGGCCGGGTGCTCGCCGAGCCGGCGCGGGCTCTCGTCGACCTGCCGCCGTTCGCCAGCTCGGCCATGGACGGATTCGCCGTCAGGGCCTCCGATACGCCCGGCACGCTCACCGTGGTCGGCGCGGTGGCCGCGGGCCGGCCCACCTCAACCGTCGTCGCGCCGGGTCAGGCGATCGGGATCGCGACGGGTGGCGTTGTCCCAGGTGGCGCGGATGCCGTCGTACCCATCGAGTATGTTGTCCATCATGACAACACTATTCGGCTTGCGGATGCTGTCCGGGCGGGTGCGAACGTGCGCCCTGAGGGCGGAGATGTGCGTTGCGGTGATCTCGTCATCGAGCGCGGCGTGCGGCTTGCGCCCGCTCATGTCGGCGCGCTCGCCGCCATTGGAGCCGCGGAAGTCGTGTGCGGCCGGCGCCCGCGCGCCGCCGTCCTCGCGACCGGGACCGAGCTTCAGGTACCCGGGAAGCCGCTCGCTCCTGGTCAGATCTACGAGTCGAACGCGCCGATGCTGGCTGCGCAGCTCGCTGCCGCGGGCGCGCTCGTCGAGCGGTTCTCCTCCGTACGGGACGATGAGGGGGTGCACCGGGCAGCCATCGGTCGCGCGCTCGACTTCGATCTCGTCGTGACGTCGGGAGGCGTGTCCGTTGGCGAGCACGACCTCGTACGTCGGGTCGCGCAGGAGCTCGGGGTCGAGGAGGTCTTCTGGGGCGTGGCGATGAAGCCCGGCAAGCCCGTGTCCTTCGGCGTCCGCGGCGGCACGCTCGTGTTCGGGCTCCCGGGTAATCCGGTCTCGTCACTCGTAGCGCACGAGCTCTTCGTGCGCCCCGCGGTGCTGGCACTCCAGGGTGCGTCCGAGCCGGGGCCGGTGTTCGAGCGAGCCGTGCTGGCGCGCTCGGTGAAGCGCGATCCTGCGCGCGACCAGTTCCTACGGGCACGGCTGCTGGATCGCGTCGAGGGCCGTGCGGCGGAGCCGATCGCCGGCCAGGAGTCGCACATGATCGCCCGGGCGGCGTCGGCGAGCGCGCTGGTGCACGTGCCACGAGGTGAAGGGGAGATTCTCGC
>JACCTQ010000161.1 GCA_013812265.1 Actinomycetota bacterium | reverse complement strand
CAGGGCGCGAGACTCACGGGGTTGGTGGAGACGGTATGGTTGAGCCATACGGGGCGTGGCGCAGCCTGGTTAGCGCGCTAGTCTGGGGGACTAGAGGTCCCGAGTTCAAATCTCGGCGCCCCGACTGGAAAAAGACCTGGAGATCAGGGTCTCGTTCGCAGCGTCGAACACCCTCGCGGGGCCTGATAGGGGCCTGGACGCGATCGTCACGCAGGCCGCGCGCCACACCGCGCTGTGCCCGGGCGACGTCCTCAGCTCCGGAACGGTCGGAACCGGGTGGATCCTCGAGCACGGCGACGGCCGGTGGCTGGCAGCGGGGCGACGTCTTCGAGCTCGAGGTGGAGGGAATCGGCGTGCTGGGGAACCGGATCGCCGGCTAGAGGTCCTTCCTCCGAAACGCCGCGACGGCGGTGACGAGGGCGACGGCGAAGTAGGCGCCGACCCAGAGAGGCAGCCTGGCGCCGCCGGCCTGCGAGCCGCCGAACGGGCCGAGCTGGATTGCGAGGCCGGTGAAGCCGCGGCTGTCGGACGTGATCCGGTACAGCGCGTCCTGGTAGAGCGCCTCGAACGGGAGCGCCCACGACGTGCGGGTCGCGACGGCCTCGAGCGTTGGGGAGTTGAGCGCTTCGCCGATCTGGCCGAGCAGGCCCGCGACGAGGCCGGCGCCGAAGACCATGAAGGTCGCGATGCCGTTCGCGGTCGCCGACAGGAAGATCGAGCCGACGAGCGCAAGCGCGCCGATCACCAGCACGCCGGCTGCCAGCTGAAGTCCCGGCCGCGCGAACTGATCCGGCCACCAGCCCGCGAACGACGCCGAGCGGGTGATGACCGCGCAGACGGCGTAGACCACGAGCACGTACGGGATGCAGATCGCCGCGGCTCCCAGGAACCGGCCCAGCAGGAGCGTCGTCCGCCCGATCGGCCGGACGACGAGCGGCTGGAGGAGCCCCCGCTCCGCGTCGCCGCGAACGACGCCGAGAGTCAGGAACGCCGCGAGCACGGCGCCGAGAAAGAGCGTTCCGAACATCGAGAGGCCGAACAGGGTGCCGCCCGTCAGCTCCTCCTCCTCGAGTGGGAGCGTCCCCTCGAACTGGCGCACCTCGTCGAACGCCGTCGTCGCACCGAGCCAGTACAGCCCGAGGTAGAGCAGCGTCAGCAGGAGGACGACGTGGAAGATCCTCCGGCGCAGCGCCTCCTGCAAGCCGTACAGCGCGACCGTGGAGAGGCCCGTCACGCCGTGTCGCCTCCCACGGCCTCGAGGTACTCCTCCTCCAGCGTCGTTGCGAGCACGCGGACGCCGTAGACCCGCCGGCCGTCCGCTACCAGGCGCTCCACGATCGCTGGAGCCTCGTCTCGTCGCGCCTCGGCGAAGAGACGCACGCCCTCGTCCGTCTCGACCTCGACGCCGCGCGGCTTCGAGAGCTCGTCGGGCGACCCCGCGGCCACCACCTTTCCGCGGGAAAGGATCACGACGCGGTCGCAGACGAGCTCGACCTCGCTCAGGAGATGCGAGTTCAGGAGGACCCCGATCTCGCGTCGCCGGAGCTCCTCGAGCAGCGCGCGCACCGTCTGCCGTCCCGCGGGGTCGAGCGCGCTCGTCGGCTCGTCCAGCAGCAGCACCTTCGGCGACCCCACGAGTGCCTGCGCGATTCCGAGGCGCTGCTGCATCCCCTTCGACATCTCGTCCACGCGAACGCCCGCGGCGTCGGCGAGGCCGACCAGCGCGAGCAAGTCGTGCCGCTCTCCCGCGCCTCCCGCGGAATGGACGAGCCGCTGATGGAGCCGGAGCACCTCGTCGGCCGAAGACCAGCCGGGAAACCGGAACAGCTCGGCCAGGTAGCCGAGCGACGCGCGTGCAGCGGCGGACCCCGCGGGAGCGCCGCAGATCTCGGCGCGGCCGCGCGACGCGCGAATCAATCCGACGGCGATCTTGACGAGCGTGGACTTCCCCGCGCCGTTCGGCCCCAGGAGCCCGACGAGCTCGCCCGGCTCCACGGAGAGGTCGACGCCGTCGAGCGCCTGAACACGTCCGTAGCGCTTGCCGAGTTCGTGCGCCACGAGCGCGG
>JACCTQ010000160.1 GCA_013812265.1 Actinomycetota bacterium | reverse complement strand
ACCGCCGGGCCGTCTGTTACGAATACAGCGAGGCGGGTGCGACAGGTCGATCGCACAGCACTCGCGGCCCTGGGTGGCAGGGATGCCCCGCCCAAAGGCGAAACGGTAGGCGTCACCTGGATGGAGGGAAGTATGAGAGATCGAGCTGGAATGAGGGGGGAACGAACCGACCTGCAGCGAGCAGCGCAGCTATTCGGGATCATCTTCCTCATCGTTGGTATCGCCGGGTTCATCCCCGGCATCACGACGGACTACGACGAGCTGACCGCGTTCGACCACGAGGGAGCGCAGGTGCTCGGATTCATCGGGGTGAACATCCTCGAGAACATCGTTCACCTCCTGTACGGCGTAGCGGGCCTCGCGCTTGCGCGCACCTGGGATGGATCGCGCAACTACTTCATTGGCGGCGGGCTGATCTACCTGGTGCTCTGGCTGTACGGCCTCGTCATTGACAAGGACAGCAGCGCGAATTTCCTCGGCATGAACTCGGCTTCCGACTGGCTGCACTTCGTTCTGGGCGTCGCGATGGTCGGGATCGGAGTTCTCCTCGGTCGCAGAGACCGACCCGTAGCGACGGCTTAGCCGAGCTCGCCTCCCGGCCCTTTGAACGGGGAGCCGAAAGGCTCCCCGTTCGGTTTACGGGCCGCCTACGCTTTGGACGTGACGGCCCAGGAGTTGCGCGAATGGCTAGAGGCGCTGGAGCCGACTGCCCTGTCGCCTCGTGAGGACGAGACATATGCGGCCCTCGCGTTCGTAGCCGGCCAAAGGGTTTCGCTGGACGACGACGATGTGCGAGCGGCGTCGCGGCGAGCCGTGTTCCTACTGGCGACGCAGGGAGACCCGAGGCTTGCGCTGGATCTCAACGATCGCGCAGTTCACGCGGTAGCCCGCGACCTCGTCACCGAGGAGCGCCAACGGGAGCTCCTGGCCGGCCTATCCGCATTGCGAACCGAGGCGATGGGATTGCCGGGGGTCATGGGAACGATCGATCGGCTACTCGCCGACGGGGATCTGGCCTGGCGCTCGCTCGCCCTCGCGATTCTTGCCGACGAGCTGGGAGAGGACGAGCCCGACGACGTTTGACTCGCTTGACGGCCGGGGTATCTTTGTGCTGCTTCATCAACTGGACAGCTAACGACGAACGACAACTCATGGAGGGACGATCATGGTTTCTCGCTGGCTCGCGCCAGCTGCTGTCGCGGCGTGCCTCCCCGCCGCTTACCCTACTTCTGCCGACGCCTCGCAGTTGGTCGACCGCAAAGCGACGGACGCGCGACTTGCCGTGTCCGCCGACGGCAAGGCCCTAGTCACTTATCGCGCGCGGGGGCGCCTGCGGCATGTGCTCGCGACGGGCGCCATCAATGCTCTCGCGCCCACGCCGGGGCGACAGCAGGTTTCCTTCACGATGCTCTACGGCCGGGGCATGAAGAGCCGACGCGTCTTGCGCCGGTTCGCGAACGTCTGCAGCGCGTATGACGGTCCCCCTCTTGCCTGGCTCGTCGCCGCCTGCAAGGCTGCGGACGGTTCCTACTGGGCGCTGCAGAGCTGGCAGCGGGGGCTGCCGAACTACGGTGTGAAGGCACGAGGCGGGCAGGCCGCGCGCGAGCTACGCCTCTCGCACTGGACCGGCGAGTTACCGGTGCTCTCGATCACGCCCGGCTGGGCGTACCGCGGCAGATTCGATCACCTGTACGGCTCGTTCTCGTACCTCGGTGCACCCGTGTACGGATTCCGAACGACCAAGCGGGGGGCGCCGCTCGACCGCTGGGGCCGAAGTCTTTACGTCGATACGTACAACTCCGCCTACGGCCCTGGGTGGAGGCGGGAGAACGGCTTTCTCACCCGCCGCGGCACGGGAACGTTCTGCTACGGCTTCTACAACCGCGGCGGCCGGGTCGGCAAGGGTCAGCTCTACCGCGTGACCGTTGCCGGTCCAGGCGTGACGCCCGACGTAACCTGGCAGGGCGCGGCTCCCGGCGCCTACGACCCGGGACGGGAGCGAGAACGCGGACTGTCCGGCCTCGGCCCGGGCGGCGGAAACGACCACCGTCTCTGCTGAGCGTATGCATCGCCGTATGATCGCCCGGTGTCGTCCGGGGACGACCTACGAGCGCTCATGGGGCGGTTTCCGGCCGGAGTCGCGGTCGCGACCATCGACCTGGACGGCGAGCGGCTCGGGCTGACGCTCGGATCGCTCGTCTCGCTGTCACTGGAGCCGCCGCTAGTCGGAATATCGGTCAGTCGAGACGCCGCGCTGCATGAACTGCTGCGGCGTGCCGGCGAGTTCTCCGTCAGCCTGCTATCCGAGGGGCAGGAGGCCCTTGCGCAGCACTTCGCTCGCGGCGTACCTCCGGTGGCGCTCTGGAGCGGCGTCGCCGTCCGAGCGGAAGCCGGAGCGCCGCTGCTCGAAGGAGCGCTGGGCTGGCTTCGGTGCGAGATCTGGGCAGAGTACGACGCCGGCGATCACACGTTCTTCGTGGGCGAGGTGTTGAGCGCGCAAAGCGGCCCTCGGGCGGCCCCTCTCGTCTACGTCGAGCAGTCCTACCAAGCGCTGTGATCGAGGCCGTAATCTTCGATCTGGATGGACTGCTGCTCGAGACCGAGCAGGTCTGGGATGCGGTTCGCGAGCAATTGGTACACGAGCAAGGCGGCCGCTGGCACGCCGGGGCACAAGCCGACATGATGGGTATGAGCTCGCCCGAGTGGTCGCGCTACATGCACGAGGAGCTCGGCCTCGAGACTGCTCCCGCAGACATCTCCGGAGAGGTCGTGCGCAGGATGGGCGACCGCTACCGCAAGACGCTGCCGCTGATCCCGGGCGCCTCGGAAGCCGTCGATCGGCTGGCGGCCAGCTGGCCGCTGGGGCTCGCCTCATCGTCGAACCGGGAGCTCATCGACCTGGCGCTGGAGCTCTCCGGGCTTGGACGCTACTTCCGGGCGACCGTCTCCTCAGAGGAGGTCAGCAGGGGGAAGCCGGCATCCGACGTCTACCTCGAGGCGGCGCGCAGGCTCGGTGTCGCGCCGGAAGCGGCCGTCGCCGTCGAGGATTCCCGTAGCGGGATCCTGTCCGCCAGATCAGCCGGCATGAGGGTCGTTGCGATCCCGAACGCTTCGTATCCGCCCGACACCGAGACAGTGGCGAGCGCCGACGCCGTCCTCGCTTCGCTTGTCGAGCTGACCCCGGAGGCGGTGGCTCGACTGGACAACGTCCTAGGGCCGACCGCTGACCACCCGCCACTTTGATCGTATCCCTGAAAAACGCACAGATGGTGCCGCGGATGTCACAAAAGAGTCAATCCGAGACGCGCCCAACCAACACGCACCCATTGTGCCCGCCGAGCCCCATCGCGTTGGACAGAGCGACCTCCACGCCCAGCTTCCGAGCCTCGTTGGGGACGTAGTCGAGGTCGCAAGCCGGATCGGGATGCTCGTAGTTGATCGTGGGCGGGAGCACACCTTCGCGCACCGCCAGCACGCACATCATCGCCTCGATCGCGCCGGCCGCACCGAAGCAATGGCCCATCATCGACTTCGTCGAGGAGATGGCCAGCCCGTATGCGTGCGCGCCGAAGACATCCTTGATCGCCTTGGTCTCAGCCGCGTCGCCCAGAGGAGTCGACGTCCCGTGGGCGTTGATGTATCCGACACGCTCCGGATCCACTCCGGATCGCGTCAGCGCGGCGCGCATCATCTCCCCCACACCCACCGATTCGGGATCCGGCGCGGCCATGTGATACGCGTCGTTCGAGGCACCGTACCCGAGAATCTCGGCGTGAACTCTGACGCCCCGAGCCCGTGCGGCGTCTAGATCCTCGAGTACGAGCACCCCCGCGCCCTCCCCCATCACGAACCCGGCCCTCGTCGCGTCGAACGGTCGCGACGCGCGCGGTGGGTATTCGTCCTCGACGGCCAAGCCCCGCATCGCGCAGAAGCCGGCCAGGATGAGCGGATGCATGCAGGCCTCGGTTCCTCCCGCGAGCACGGCGTCGACGTCTCCCCGACGGATCAGCTCGGCCGCTTCGCCGATCGCGTGCGAGCCGGTCGCGCACGCCGAGACGACGGCGTAATTTGGTCCTCGAAAGCCAAGCGAGATGGCCAGCTGTCCGCTCGCCGAGTCGACCAGCACATTGGGAAGGAAGTTCGGCGACACCCGCTCGTGGCCGCGCTCCCGCAGCACCTCGCTCTGCTCCATGATGCCGAGGAAGCCGCCGATGGCCGAGCCCAGGACGATGCCCACGCGGGCGGGATCGAAGCCGTTCAGCTGCGCATCCGCCGTCGCTTCCTTGGCAGCAGCAAGCGCGAGCAGAACGTTCCGGTCGAGCTTGCGCACCTCCCGCGGAGAGGCGACCGCGCTCGGGTCGAAGTCCTTCACCTCGGCAGCGATCCGTACAGGGAAGTCGCTTGCGTCGAAGGAG
This sequence comes from Actinomycetota bacterium, assembly GCA_013812265.1. GTDB lineage: Bacteria > Actinomycetota > Thermoleophilia > Gaiellales > Gaiellaceae > JACCTQ01. Next base: position 3,343 of record JACCTQ010000160.1, on the reverse strand, counting down.
CGAATGAAGTCGATCCCGCTCCGGCCGGCGAGAGCGGCGTCCCAGGTGGACGCAACGTCGTTGCCGAGCGGTGTCACGGCGCCCAGGCCCGTTACTCCAACCCTCCTCATTCGGGGAGCTTAGAGTTCCCAACTGAATGACGCTTCGTCGTCGGGGTGCGCTGGGCGGCGCGAGGCAAGGACGCGGGGAGCGCGCATGTGGCTGGCACATGTGAGCGACTGAGGACGCCGCATCGCGTCGCTCAGTGCGGCTCGACGGCACAAGGCTTCGTTCCGTTAGGAACTCTTATTTTTCGGCTGGTCGGCTCGGCGAAGCGCCGATTCTGCGCAGCGAGAACTGGCCGTACTCGCGCCCGCGAAAAGTAGCGCGACCGTGGAAATCCAGGCCCGCAGGCTCTAGCTCGTCCACGAAACCCCTCAGGGGTCGCCGGTAGCGAAGCGTCAGGCCGTCGATGTCGAAGGGCACGCGCAGGAACGGACCGAGCGTGGTCTCTCCCCCCGATCCCTGAATCCGCTTGCGGACGCCGATCATGGGTGGAAGCGCTCCACCCGTCCGCTGCACCTCCCAGAGCCCGTCGAGCTCCGCCACGACGTTAGCCTTCCGATTCCATGCCCGGCCCAAACGTTCCCTTTCCCCCGATGGAGGCAGAGCTCGTCAAGGAGCTTCCGCGTGGCAACCTCTGGCGGTACGAGCCGAAGTGGGATGGCTTCCGCGGTGTGCTCGAGAATGACGGCGGCGAGCTGGCCCTCTGGAGTCGGAACGGTCGCCCGCTCCTTCGTTACTTCCCCGAGTTGAGACCGCTCGGGGAGCTCTTGCCACCCCATTCGGCGCTCGACGGTGAGATCGTGATCACGCGCGACGACCGGCTCGACTTCGACGCGATGCAGCTTCGTCTCCACCCGGCAGAAAGCCGGGTGCGCAAGCTGTCCGCTGAGATCCCGGCGGAGTTCGTCGCCTTCGACATCCTGTTGTGGGACGGCGCGCCGCTGCACGAGCTTCCGCTCGAAGAGCGGCGCAAAGAGCTGGAACGCAGGGCGACCGGGTTTCGGCTCTCACCGACCACCGATGACGCCGAACAGGCAGCAGCATGGCTCGAGCACCTGGAGGCGGCCGGGCTCGACGGAGTGATCGCAAAACGCCTGGGACTCCCGTACCTGCCGGGCTCTCGTGACGGAGTCGTGAAGGTGAAGCCGTACCGGACAGCCGACTGCGTGGTAATCGGTCTCCGGTGGAAGACACGCCCCACCACTATTGCCACGCTCCTCCTCGGCCTCTACGACGACGCGGGCAAGGTCGACTATGTCGGCTCGGCGGCGGTAGGCGCGCGGCGGCACGCTGAGATCGCCGAACGCGTCCTGCCGCTGCTCGAGGACGCACCGGATCGGAGGTTCTCGGAGCCGAACCGGTGGGGCACCGGCGAGCTCGAGGAGTCACCGCTACGTCCCGAGCTCGTCTGCGAGGTTCGCTACGACAAGGTTGAGCGCAACCGCTTTCGCCACGGAACGAGACTGATTCGCTTCCGTCCCGACAAGGACCCGACAGACTGCACTTGGCGCGAGGTGCGTCCGCCGCGCCGGCCCGACGATCTGGCCGTCTCCGACCTGCTGGCATAGGCCGTCTGGGTGCGTCGGAACTCATGCCAAGCCCGGGGGTGCGGAGCCAGCGTCCGCGCGAGGCGTGCCGGCCTTCCTACTCGTTCTTCCGCTCGCGCGAAGGCTGCACGCGTTTGGGCTCTCCCGGCTGCTTGGGGAAGTGCGGCGGGTACGGGGCTTCGGCGACTCCCGCCTGCTCGTCGCGCTCCACCCACTCGAGCAGCACAGCGAGATCACACACCGCTCCGTCGATTCCCTCGTGCAGATCGCCCAGCCGCGCGAAGCGCCCGGGCATCGTCTCCAGCGTGAAGTCCTCCGTCTCGCAGTCGGCCAGCTCGTCCCACGAGACGGGCGCCGACACGGTCGCATCGCGGCGGGCCCGCACGGAGTACCCCGAGGCGATCGTCCGGTCGCGGGCGTTCTGGTTGTAGTCGATGAAGACCCGCTCGCCCCGCTCTTCCTTCCACCAGGCCGTCGTGACGAGCTGGGGCACCCGCCGCTCGATCTCGCGGGCGAACGCCAGGGCGGCGCGGCGGACGACGGGGAAGTCCCACAGCGGCTCGATACGGCAGGCGACGTGAATGCCGCGGTTCCCAGACGTCTTCGGCCAGCCCGCGTAGCCGATCTCCCCGAGCACCTCCTGGACAACCGCGGCGACGCGCTTGGCGTCGGCAAAATCGGTTCCCGGCTGCGGATCGATGTCGATCCGGAACTCGTCCGGATGCTCGACGTCTTTCCGCCGGGACGGCCAGGGGTGGAAGTCCAGCGTGCCGAGATTTGCAGCCCATGCCACGTGCGCGACCTCCGTGACGCAGAGCTCGTCCGCGTGGCGCCCCGAGGGGAACGTCACGCGCGCGGTCTCGATCCACTCCGGCCGGCGCTCCGGGACCCGCTTCTGGTAGATCGCCTCGCCCTCGGCCCCATCCGGGTGGCGCTTGAGCTGGGTCGGTCGCTCGTAGAGCGCGCGCACGATACCGTCGGCGACGCTCAGGTAGTAGCGGACGAGGTCGAGCTTGGTCTCGCCCCGCTCCGCGAAGAACACCTTGTCCGGGTTCGTGACCCGCACGAGGCGCTCCCCGATCTCCAGCTCGACGAAAGGAGACGCCACGCGCAGCACGGTACCGCCCGGGATCGGCGGAGCGTCGCACGAGACGTGTATGACGCTCGTCTTCGCGCGGTAGAAGTCCGTGCTCGGCTTCCCCGTCCAGGATCGCAGGACGGCCGCGCGATTCTCGTCACACTTTCGCGTGCGCCTCGTTTCTTCGCCTGGCACGTGCCAGGCGACGAGGTTCCAAAATCGTCCGTTACGATTCGCGCACGGAGAAGTGGCCGAGCGGCTGAAGGCGGCGCCCTGCTAAGGCGTTAAGGGGGTAACTACCTCCTTCGAGGGTTCGAATCCCTCCTTCTCCGCTCTCTCTACTCGGAGTCGAAGATTCGCCCGATGAGCGCCGTCATCCCTCCCGCCACGAGCGGCGCCTTCGCGAGGGGTAGCCAGAAGAGGCGGAAAGGGTAGGTGCCTCCGTCTCCCGCGTTTGCCTCCACATGACGCCACTCAGCAGGGGGATCCCCGTCCACCGTCAGCTGAAAGAAGTGACGGCGGAGCACTACGTCCGCGACGGGCCGTGCGTCCAGCTCGTCTTCCCCCAGGTAACGGACGATTCGGAGCCCGGCCAGACCGGTCTCCTCCGATGCCTCACGGAGCGCGGCCTCGGCCGGCGTCTCTCCGGCCTCGACCGTGCCAGCGGGTACTT
>JACCTQ010000158.1 GCA_013812265.1 Actinomycetota bacterium | reverse complement strand
CGCGTGGTGACGAGCGTCGCTGCTCCTCCGTGATCCAGATGCCGTTCGATCACCTGCCCGTAGTCGAGCTTGTAAAGGTGATCGGCGCTCAGGACGAGCAGAAGGTCCGGGTCGAACCTCGCGATCTCCGTCTTGTTCCGGTAGATCGCGTCTGCGTTGCCCTTGTACCAACCGCTCTCGCTCCGCCCGAGGTACGGCTGGAGCAAGCGCAGGCCGCCGCGCGTGCGATCGAGGTCCCAGGGCCTCCCGTTCGCGAGGTGCTCGGTGAGCGAGTGTGGCTGGTACTGCTGGAGCACCCAGACGTTCCAGACGCCGCTGTGCATGCAGTTAGAGAGCGCGAAGTCGATTAGGCGATAGACGCCCGCGAACGGCAGCGCCGGTTTCGCGCGCTCCTGCGTGAGCACGTCGAGCCGGCCGCCCTCGCCCCCGGCGAGGATGAGAGCGAGCACCTTCGGACCCGTCACTGCAACCGCTCCACCGAGTAGCCCCAGCCGCGCATCGCCTCGAGCAAGGCGGCGCAGTGCTCCTGATCGCGGGTCGCGAGCGTCAGCTCCACCTCGCTCTCGGTAACCGGGACGTCCATGCCTTCGCGGTGGTGCTCGACCGAGACGACGTTCGCCCGCTCCTCTGCCACGAGCGAGAGCAGCTTGATCAGCTCGCCCGGCCGATCGGCCAACCGGGTGCGGACGACGAGATAACGACCGGCGAGGGTCAGACCATGCCGCATCACTGAGATGAGGAGCGTTGGATCGATGTTGCCGCCCGAGAGCAAAGCCGCGACCGGTCCCGTCCCGTCGACCTTGCCCGCGAGGAGCGCTGCCACGGGCGCGGCGCCTGCGCCCTCCACGACGAGCTTGGCTCGCTCGAGCAGGAGGACGATCGCCTGGCTGATCTCTTCGTCGGTGACCGTCACGACATCGTCGAGAACATCCTCGAGGATCGCGGACGTCAGCTCGCCCGGCTGCTTCACGGCGATGCCCTCGGCGATCGTGAACGCGTGCTCTCGTGATCCGCTGAAAGGCGCGCATGCGGCCGCCTGCACGCCGAGCATCCGGACCTTCGGACGGACCTCGCGCAGAGCAAGGCCGATGCCCGCCGCGAGGCCGCCGCCCCCGATTGGCACGACAACCGTGTCCAGCTGCGGCAGCTGCTCGGCAAGCTCCAGGCCGATCGTGCCCTGACCCGCGATCACTCGCTCGTCCTCGAAGGCGTGAATGAAAGTGGCGTCCGTCCCAAGAGTCGAGTCCACGGCTGCGGCGAGCGCCTCGTCGAATCCCTCCCCACCCAGCTTTACCTCGGCGCCGTAGTTCCTCGTGGCTTCGATCTTGGCCATAGGCGTGTCCTCGGGCATGAAGATCAGCACGCTCGCCCCTGCCTCGCGTGCGGCCCAGGCCACGGCCTGCCCGTGATTTCCGGCGCTCGCTGCTACAACACCGGCCCGCCGCTCCGCGTCGGTCAGAGTCGCGATCCTGTTGAAGGCGCCGCGGATCTTGAACGCTCCGGTTCGCTGGAGGTTCTCCGCCTTCAGGTGCACCTCGCGGCCTGCCAGCCGGGAGAAAGTCTCCGAGGTGTAGACCGGAGTTACCCTCGCCACGCCTTTCAGGCGCCGGCGGGCCTCTTCTATGTCTTGCAGGGCTGGGGCTTTTCCGGTGGTCACTCTTTTGCTTCCCTCGGTTGCGCTTCTGCGCTCGCCGGATCGTTGATGAAGAACACTTTCTCGAGCAGCTCGCGGACGGCTGTCAGCGGATCGAGCTTGCGGGCCTGTACTTCGTCGAGCAGCCGCCGCAGTTCCGGGTCGTCCCGAACCGCTTCTTCAAGACGTCTCTTCGCCCGGCTCGAAGCGACCGCGAACACCTCGCCGGCCAGGTTCCGCCGTCGTCGCTCCTCGAGCTGCCCGTCCGCCTCGAGGTGCGCCCGGTGGGCACTGATCTCGGCCCACAGCTTCTCGATGTTCTCGCCCCGGACGGCCTCCGTGAGCACGATCGGAGGTCGCCAAGCCCGGTCGTGATCGAGCGTCAGGATGGACCGCACCTCGTTGACCATCGTCCTGGCCGCAGGGTGATCCATCTTGTTGACGGCGATCACGTCTGGGATCTCCATGATCCCGGCCTTCAGCGCCTGGATGGAGTCGCCGGACCCTGGCATCAGCACGAGCACGACGGTGTCGGCGATGCCGATCACCTCTACCTCGCTCTGCCCCGCGCCCACGGTCTCGAGGAAGACGACATCTTTTCCACTCGCGTCCAGCATCAGCATCGCCTGGAGCGTCGCCTCGGCGAGCCCGCCCAGGTGGCCGCGGGTTCCCATGGAGCGGATGAACACACCGGGGTCCAGGAAGTGGTCCGCGAGGCGAATCCGATCGCCGAGCAGCGCGCCCTTGGAGAAAGGGCTCGAAGGATCGACCGAGATCACGCCAATCGTCTTACCCTGGGCGCGGACGTACCGGATGAGCGAGCTGATCAGGCTCGACTTGCCGACGCCCGGAGGCCCGGTGATCCCGATCGTGTACGCCGTGCCGGTCTCCGGGTACAGATCGCGCACGAGCTCGTAGGCGGCGGGGTCGCCGTTCTCGACGAGACTGATCGCGCGCGCAAGCGCCCGCTTGTCTCCGGCCCGGACGCCCGAGGCCAGGCTCTCGCCCGTCCAGCCACGCTTGAACGCCGCGGCCGTCAGGTGACCGTGGGCACGCCCGCGAGCACGCGGCCGAGAGCCTCGGAGAAGAACTCGTTCTCGCCGGGCGCGCCCACGCTTACCCGGATGGCGCCGGGCGCGCCGAAGCCGGCCAATGGCCGAACGATCACGCCTTCGTGCAGCAGCGAGTCGAACAGCGCTCGGGCATCGTCTCCGACGTCGACGTAGAGAAAGTTTGCTACGGCGGGTCCGGCCGGCTCGAGCCCGTGGTCGAGGAACGCCTCGGTCAGTGCGACCCGTCCCTCCGCGTTCAATCGCCGCCTTCGCTCGATCTCCGGGCCGTCGTCGAGGCTGGCAAGGGCCGCCGCCTGAGCCGCCGAGGAAACGTCGAATGCACGCTTGACCTTTCCGATCGCAGCGACCATCTCCTCGGAGGCGAGCCCGTACCCGACGCGGAGACCGGCCAGCCCGTAGATCTTCGAGAACGTGCGCAGCACGAGCACGCTCCGCCCGGCTTTCAAGTACTCCTCGACGCCGTCGGGATACTCCGGCTCGTCGATGTACTCGAAATAGGCCTGGTCGAGCACCGTCAGAACGTGCCCAGGCACCTGCTCGAAGTACGAGTCGAGCTCGGCTCGACTGTTCATGGTTCCGGTCGGGTTGTTCGGGTGGCAGACATACACGATCTTCGTTCGCGGACCGACCTCGCTCAGCATCGCCTCCAGGTCGTAGCGATGATCGGCTAGCGGTACGCGCCGCGGGACGGCACCGAGCTTGAGCGCATCGATCACGTAGCTCGGGAAGGACGGCCACCCGCAGACGATCTCGTCGCCCGGGTTCAGCACCGCCTGGGAGACGCAGTCGACGAGAGCGTCCGCGCCGGCGCCTACGGCCACCTCCTCGAAGCGGACTCCGTGGCGCTCGGCGAGCGCGCCCCGCAGTCGATACGCCCCACCGTCCGGGTAGCGGTTCAGCTCCGCGGCTGCTCGGGCGAGCGCCTCGAGCGCCGCCGGGAATGGACCGTACGGGCCTTCGTTGGACGCAAGCTTGACCACGCGGCTGAGCCCGAGCTCGCGCTGAACCTCTTCGACGGGCTTGCCCGGCTCGTAGGGGACCAGACCGGTCACTGCCGGCCGGAACACACTGGCGGCGACCTTGGCGAGCGCCTCGGGCACGGCTCCAACTCTATGCGAGATGCCTGGCCGCCCAGGTTTACGTCGGCCCCTGCGACGGGTAGCCTCGTTGTATGGGAATCGTGAATCGCCGCAACGCCATGCTCGGATGGACGGCGTGGCAGATCGGCAAGAGGATGATGAAGCGCAAGGCCCGAGCCGCGGTCCCGGGCACGGTCGAAGGGTCGAAACGCCCGAACGCCGCGGCGATCGTCTCGGCGATCGCCGTCCTGGGCGGCGCCCTGTGGTTCTGGTGGAAAGGCCAGGACGACGAGGACGCCACCTGGGAGTCCGAGAGCTAGGGGCCGCGAAGCCCGCCAGGCGGGCCGTGTCCGGGCGGCGAAGCCCCCGGAGGCCCCTTCGGGTTCTCCGGCTTTTCCGGCTTCGCGATCTTTGCCTCATCGGGAGGCTTTACGGCTCGTCCCCCGGGATTCTCCACGCTTTTCTCCTTGCGTGCCTGCTTGGCCACCGGAGCGGCTCCTTGCCCCGGAACGGGAGGACGCGTCGCCCGTCGCGTAGCTCTTGCAAGTTTCGGTCTGGGCTGCAGCTTCGGTTTGGGATTCTGCGCCGCCGTGCTACCTGACTTCCGGTGCCGCACGGGACGGACGGTCTTTGGGAGTGGGTGAATCAGCGACCTGCGCCGGCCCTTTGCCAGGGTTGGGACTGGAGACGACCGGTCGACCTTCCCGCGGGCTAGCTCGTCGGGCAGGTCGCGCGCTGCGACGCTCTCGACCGGCCGCCGCTTTCCCGGTTGGCCAGGAACGCTCGAGATCCGCTTCCGACCCGGCCCGCGATCCTGCCCTTCCGCTGCACGGGCTGAACGCCTCGCCGCCGGCGCGATCGGTCGGTCGTGCACGAGGGCCTGTGGAGGACGGGACGCCACGCGCCGGATGACGGCCCGCGCCTGGCGCGGGGTTGCCGGCACAACCGCCTCGCGCGGGACGGCCTTTGCGTCGCCGCTGAAGGGCGTGGTCTGGCGGGCGGCTTCGTAGGTCACGCCGGTCGTGACCAGTCCGGCGGCTGCCATCGCGGCCACCTTGACTCCGAGACCGGCGCTCGAAGCCGTAGCGACCGTCGCGGTCCCCGCCGCACCGCCGCCGAAGAGCGACTGCAGGGACAACGGCAGCGGCAGCGCTCCAAGCCCCTTCAGAACCGCGCGATGCGCACGCTGGCGGCGGGCGAAGGTCGCGCACTCTGTGCATTCGCGCAGATGCGCTCGCAGGGCACCCTTGTCTCCGCGTGGTAGCGCGCCGTCCAGCTGTCTCGAGATCGCGCGCTCGGCCTCGCCGCAGGTCAGCCCTTCCTCGAGTTGCTCGCGAAGGGCCCTGCGCGCCCGAAAGATCAGCGTCTCGACCGCGGGTACCGACACATCGAGAATCCCGGCGATGTCGGCATACGACCGGCCTTCGAGCTCCCGCATCACGAGTGCCGCCCGCTGATTGAACGCCAGGTACCCGAGCGCCCGCCGGATGTCCGCCGGGCTGGGGGCTTCGCCGTCGTCGTCGAGCACGCCGCCGTGGCTCTCGTCGAGTGCGACCTCCGTGGGCCGGCGGCTCGCCTGCCGGAAGCGCTGGCGGCAGACGTTGTGCGCGATCGCGATCAACCAGTTGTGCGGGGAACGGGGCCGCTCTCCACGCTCGAACGCGCGGTAGGCGTTCATGAACGTCGTCTGGGTGACGTCCTCGGCGTCCGTCGGATCCTGAAGTACCGCGAGGACATAGTGGTACACCTGGCTGACGTGGCGGCGGTAGAGGCGCTCGAACGAGCGGTCGAGGCGTGAACGCTGTGCGAGGAAAGAGGTCATCCAATACATGGATACCGGATTCCGAGCGTTCTTGCGTCCTGCCCGCGCGGCGGTTCCCGTCGTTGACTATGGTCAAGCGCAATGAATTCTCAGTAGGGTGCCAGCGGTGAGTGCGGTCGCCAGGCGTTTCGGGGCGCTGGAGGAGCGCCCCTTCCGGTTGCTGTGGAGCGGCCAAGCACTCTCGGACGTTGGCAACGCGATGCTCCCGGTAGCGCTCGCGTTCGCGGTGCTGCAGGTCACGGGCTCGCTCTCGGACCTCGGCCTGGTTCTTGCCGCGGCGCTCGTGCCACGCGTGCTGCTCCTGCTCGCCGGCGGCGTCTGGGCAGACCGCCTTCCGCGCCAGATCGTGATGCTGTCAGCCGACCTCGTCCGCGCACTCTCCCAGGGCGCGCTCGCTCTCCTGCTCCTGACAGGCTCGGCGCGCCTCTGGCACCTCCTGGTAGCGGCGGTGGTCTACGGGGTGGCACAAGCGTTCTTCGGCCCCGCGTCCACGGGCCTCGTCCCGGAAACGGTCGCGGCGGCAAGGCTGCAGCAAGCGAACGCACTCGTAAGCCTTACTCGAAGCACCCTGAACGTGGCCGGACCCGCTCTAGCGGGTGTCCTCGTCGCAGCGTTCGAGCCGGGCTGGGTCTTCGCGCTCGATGCTGCGACCTTTGTGGCCAGTGCCGTCTTTCTCGTGGCCCTTCCCCTCCCGAGACGAAATCGCGCCGGCACCAATGAGGCGTTCGTCGCGCAACTCGCGGACGGCTGGCGAGAGCTGCGGGCGAGGACGTGGGTCTCCGCCAGCATCGCCTACTTCTCGATCTGGAACCTCGCTATCGCCCCCTTCTTCGTGCTCGGCCCGTTCATTGCTCGGGAGGAGCTCGATGGTGCGTCCGACTGGGGCCTCATCCTCGCGGCCGGGGGCGTGGGCGCGATCGCCGGCAGCCTGATCTCGCTGCGCTTTCGACCCCGGCGTCCCCTGCGGGCCGGTTACATCATAGGAACCCTGACGGCGTTAGAGCCGCTCGCGCTCATTCGCCCGCTTCCCACGGCGGGAATCGCCGCTGCTGCGGCGGTGGCGTTCGGAGCGCTGACCATCTCGAACACGTTGTGGTTGACGGCGCTGCAGGAGCACGTTCCCCGCGAGGCACTCTCCCGCGTCAGCGCATACGACTGGATGGGATCGCTCGTGTTCATGCCGATCGGCTACGCCGTCGCCGGGCCGCTCGGCGAGGCAATCGGGCTCGACGCCACGCTGTGGACAGCCGGGGCTCTGCTCGCCGGGGCGAGCCTCGCGATTCTCGCCTTCCCCAGCGTCCGGAACGTGCGGCGCTTCGACCCCGTCCCCGATGCGGGGCTGACCGTCCCGCGCCTTACTCCGCAGTAGCCTTCGCCCGCTTCTTCGGCGGCAGGTGGATCGCGCGCCCGAGCGCGACGAGCCCGGCCTCCTTGATCGCCTCGGAGAGCGTTGGATGCGCCGCCATGCCGTCGGCTACCGTCTCGACGGTCGACTCGGCGTCCAGCGCCACCACGCCCGCCTCGATGAGGTCGGTCACGTGCGGCCCCACCATCACGAGCCCGAGTAGCTCGCCGTAGCGGTTCTCGTGGATCGACTTCACCCAGCCGACCGTCTCGTTCTGCATCACGGCACGGGCGTTCGCGACCCAGGGGAAGACGCCCACGGCCACGTCGTCGCCGTACTGCTCTCGAGCCTCGGCCTCGGTCAGGCCCACGCCGGCGATCTCCGGATCCGTGTAGATCGGGCGCGGGACACCCCGGCTATCGACGACTGCCTCGTGGCCCATCGCGTTCTCGGCCGCCACCTCGCCCTCGCGGAAGGCGGTGTGAGCGAGCTGCCAGTAACCCGCGCAGTCACCGACTGCGTAGATGTGAGGAACGGTGGTGCGCCTGTGCTCGTCCGCCGCGATGCCCTTCGTCCGGTCGAGCTCGACGCCGATTTCCTCCAGGCCGAGACCTTCGACGAGGGGCCCCCGACCGACCGACAAGAGCATGAGGTCGCACTCGACGGTGTCGCCGTCGCCGAATGCCACGGTGAGGGATCCATCCTTCTCCTCCACGCCCGTGCACTGTTTCTCCAGCTGCAGCGTGATACCGCGCCGCCCGAACTGCTTGGCGAGCTCCTTCGAGGCGTCCGCATCCTCTTGCGGTATGAGCGCAGGCAGCATCTCGATGATCGTCACCTCCGAGCCGAAGCGGCGAAAGATGGAGGCGAACTCGCAGCCGATGATGCCGCCGCCGAGGACGACGAGGCGTCTCGGGACCTCGGTCTGGTCCAGGAGGCCTGTCGAGTCCACACAGCGCTCGGACTCGAGCCCGGGGATGGGCGGGCGCAGCGGAAACGACCCCGTGGCAACGATCGCCTGTTTGAACGAGACGTCTTCCCCATTCTCGA
>JACCTQ010000153.1 GCA_013812265.1 Actinomycetota bacterium | reverse complement strand
GCCATTTGACTGTCGCTACACTTCGCCGCCGTGGCCGGTGACAGGGTCAAACTCGAGGTCAAGGAGCGCGAGAGCGTCGGTTCCGCCGCTTCGCGGCGCCTGCGCAAAGACGGGATGATCCCCGGTGTTCTCTACGGGCGGGGAAAGAAGCCGCACGCCATCAGCGTTCCGGAACGGGCGCTTCGCCGCGTTCTGACCGGCTCGCACGGCCTACACACGATCCTCGACGTCGTGCTGGAAGGACAGAAGACGACGCACGCCTCGATCCTCAAGGAGTACCAGCAGGACCCTCTACGCGGCTGGATCTCGCATGTCGATCTCCAGGAGGTCCGGCTCGACCAACCCATCCACGCGCAAGTCGTCGTCGAGCTCATAGGCGAGCCGGTGGGCGTCAACGAGGGCGGTGTGCTGTCGCAGGTCTCGCGGGAGATCAACGTCGAGGCGCTGCCGATGGAGATCCCCGACCGGATCGAGCTCGACGTCAGCGGGATGGCAATCGGGGACACGCTGCGACTCGCCGATCTCGACGAGCGGGAAGGCGTCAGCTATCTGGACGACCCGGAGGAGACGGTGCTCGCGACGGTCACGATGCCGACTCTGATCGTGGAGCCCGAGGAGGAGGAGGAGCTCGAGGAGGGCATGGAGGTGCCGGACGGCGAGGAGGCTCCGGAAGGTGCGGCGGACGTTCCGGCGGAGTCGGACGCCGACGCGGCCGGATCACCGGGGACGACCTCCGGCTAAGTGCCCGGCCAGGGCTAGCCGGGCCGGGCGGGGTATGCGACTGTTGCGTCGTCGGAGCGAGAGCTCCTCGACGCTCGACCTGCTCGTCGCGGGTCTCGGCAATCCGGGGCGGAGCTACGAGAGCACGCGCCACAACATCGGCTGGCTCGTCGCCGACGAGCTGGCGCGCCGGCACGGTGGCTCGTTCCGGTCGAAGTTCGCAGGGCGTGTGGCCGAGCTACGGATCGCTGGCCGGCGTGTCGCGCTCCTGAAACCGGAGACGTTCATGAACGAGTCCGGCCGCTCGATCGGAGCAGCTGCGCGCTTCTTCAAGACCGAGACCAACGCGTTGCTCGTCGTGCACGATGACGTCGATCTGCGCGAGGGGAGGCTGCAGGCTCGGCGAGGCGGTGGCCTTGGCGGCCACAACGGGCTGCGCTCGATCGCTCAGGTACTGGGCTCGCAGGACTTCCTGCGGTTGCGCATCGGGGTCGGTCGTCCCGATCACGGCGATCGGCGCTCCGTGGCCGACTACGTGCTGTCTCCGTTCGAGCCGGACGTGGATGTCGATGTCCTTGTCGGCCGAGCGGCCGACGCGGTCGAGTCGGTGCTCGCGGACGGGCTCGACGCCGCCCAGGCGCGCTACAACTGATGGGCGGTGTGGTCGAAGGGGATGGTCGCGCGCCGGCCTCGGAGGACGCCGGACCCCGACGAACCCGCACGTGGTCGGAGATCATGCATCCGGAGGGCACCGGCGGAAACTGGCGCGAGCTGCCTGCGCTGCTGTCGGACTCCCTGCGGCTCGTCTGGGACGCGGGGCGGAAGGAGTTTCTGCTCACCGCGGCCCTCCAGCTCGTCAGCGCGGCCGGCGTGGCGGCGCAACTCTTCATCGCGAAGGCGGTGTTCTCGGCCGTCCTCGCCGCCGGCGCCGCAAAGGACTTCAGGGGTCTGCTGCCGGAGATCGCCGCCCTCGTCGGGATAGCTGTCGCCCTCGACGTCGCGCGCGCCGTCGAGGCCGAGCAGACGCGTGTGCTCGGCGAGCTCGTCGGCCGTCGCGCGCTCGACCGGGTGCTCGACGTCTCGTCGAGCATCGACCTGCTCGCCTTCGAGGCACCCGACTTCTACGACCAACTCCAGCGCGCGCGTTCGCAGGGTCAATGGCGCTCGCTCCAGACCGTGAACGGTCTGCTGGGCGTCGTCGGGGCCCTAGTCGCCACCGCCGCGCTCGCCGCCGCGCTCGCCGCGCTCCAACCGATCCTGTTGCCGCTCGTGCTGCTCGGTTACCTGCCGCTCATGCTCGTCTCCTCTCGAAACAGTCGCGACCTCTACCGCTTCAGCTTCGGCCAGACGCCGAACGAGCGCCAGCGCGGCTACCTCCAGCGAGTCCTCACGGGGCGCGAGCCGGCGAAGGAGGTCCGAGCCTTCGGGCTCGCACCCTTCCTTCGCCGCCGCTACGACCGGCTCTACGACGAGCGCATCGCCGAGCTGCGGTTGCTCGCGCGGCGACGCACCCTACGGTCGCTCGCCGGCGCCCTAGCTTCCGCGCTGGTGACGGCGGGAGTGGTGGCGACGCTCGCATTCCTGTACGTCAGCGACCGGATGACGCTCGCCGCGACAGGAGCGGCGATCTTCGGCCTCTACCAGCTGAGCGGACGGGTGCGAGGTATCTACTTCAGCGCCACGACGCTCTACGAGGCCACGCTCTTCATACGGGACTACCGAGCATTTCTCGCGCTCGAGCCGAAGGCGGAGAACGGCAGCGCGCCGCCCGCCCCTCGCTCGCTCCGACGGCTGTCGGCCCAGAACGTCACCTTCACGTATCCCGACTCGGCGCGACGCGTGCTCGACGGAGTCTCGATCGAGGTCGGCGCCGGCGAGGTGGTCGCGCTCGTGGGCGAGAACGGTTCGGGCAAGACCACGTTCGCCAAGATCGCTGCCGGTCTGTACCAGCCGGATTCGGGCCGGGTGCTCTGGGACGACCTCGACGCGGCCGAGGTCGACCCGGCGGATCTGCGGCGGTCGGTCGCCGTCATCTTCCAGGACTTCGAGCGCTACCTCCTGCCCGCGCGGGAGAACATCGGGCTCGGTCGCCACGAGCGCATCGAGGAGCTCGACGCCATTCTCGCGGCCTCGCGCCGGGCCGACGCGGACGGGTTCTTATCGCGCCTTCCGGAAGGCTACGAGACGATGCTCGGCCGGGAGTTCTCCGGCGGTTACGACCTCTCGATCGGACAGTGGCAGCGAATCGCGCTCGCGCGCGCGTTCTTCCGCGACGCGCCGTTCGTGATCCTCGACGAGCCGACGGCGGCCCTCGACGCGCGCGCGGAGAGCAGGCTGTTCGAACGGCTGCGAGAGTTGCTCGAGGGGCGCTCCGTCCTCCTCATCTCGCACCGCTTCTCGAGCGTGCGCTCGGCGGACCGGATCTATGTGCTCGACCGCGGGCGGGTGGTCGAGGAAGGCTCGCACGGCGAGCTGATGGCCGCAGCCGGGCTGTACTCCGAGCTCTTCACCCTCCAGGCGCGGGCGTACCTCGACGGCTGAGTAGCATGAGACGCGCGGAACCGCAGGTTCCGCTTTTCGCCTTGGACCGGCCCGTACTGCATACCTTCGTGCGCGAGCTCGCTGCGAGCGAGAGCCTGCGCGCGTTCGCGGACGCGCTGCCTACCCGGGCGCGCGTCTCCGAGCCTGCTTTACCGCTCGTCCTGGCCGCGCTGCACGAGCAACTGGCCCGGTCGCTCGTGTGCCTCCTACCGGAGGACGCCGACGCCCGGGACGCCGCCGAGGCCGCGGGCTGGTTTCTGGGGCCGGAGCAGGTCGCCCTCTTTCCCAGCCGCGGCGTCCACTGGGGCTCGGGGCTCGAGCCACCGCCGCACCTGGTGGGCGAGCGCTTCCGAGCCCTCGACGTGCTCGAGGCCGGCGGACTGGTCTGCGCCTCTGCCGGCGCGCTCGCGGAAGGCATGCCTCCGGTCGAGGCACGTCCGGCTCCGATCCGCCTGACCTCGGGCGCCGAGACGGGGCTCGAGGAGCTCGCCGAGGAACTGGCGCTAGCCGGGTACGAGCGCGTCGAGCGCGTGGACGAGCGGGGGCAGCTCGCAGTCCGTGGCGGCATCATCGACCTCTTCCCCACGACGGGTAGGGAACCGCTCCGGATCGAGTTCTTCGGTGACGAGATCGAGGCAATTCGCGCCTTCTCGCCCTTCACCCAGCGTGCGCTGCACTCTCTCCCCAGCGCCGTCGTCTATCCGGCTGCGGAGCGCCGGCTCGACCTCGTGGAGCCCTGGCTCGAGGAAGGGGCGCGGCCGGTCCCGAGCGACCTCGTACCGCCTCTCGAGGGCAGTGCCGACCTCGTCTGGGAGCCGGCCGAGGTGAGGCGTGTCTGGGAGGAGGAAGGGCTCGAGCCCGTTGCGCTGGACGGCGCAGCCGAGCTGGACCCGTTCCCGGCGGGGCAGAGGTTCGCGTTCGAGGCGCAGAAGCCGGCCCTCGCCGCACGAGGGCTCTCGGAGGCAGAGAACGAGCTCGGGGCGCTGCTCCGGGCCGGCCGGCGGGTCGTGGTGGCCTTCCCACACCGCGGCGAGGCGCTCCGCACGCAGAACCTGCTGCGCCGGGTGGAGGCACACCTGCTCGAGGACGGCGCCGACTTGCCGCGGGAGGCCAAGCTGTTCTTCGCGGTCGCGCCCGCGCGCCGCGGCTTCGTCTGGCGTGACCTCGGCCTCGTCCTGCTTCCGGACACGCAGGTGTTCCGCAAGCGTGTCTCGGCGGCGTCGAGGCTCCGGCCGGCGGGTCGCGCGCTGCAGTCCTTTGCCGACCTCCGCACCGGTGACTTCGTCGTGCACGAGGATCACGGCGTCGGACGCCTGCTCGGCTTCGAGACGAAAGAGGTCGCGGGCGTCACGCGCGACTATCTGTTCGTCGGCTTCCGGGGCGAAGACAGGCTGTACGTCCCGCACGAGCAGCTTGGCAAGATCTCACGCTACATCGGCGTGGACGCCAAGGTGCCCGCTCTCTCGAAGCTCGGCGGTAAGGCCTGGCAGCTCCTCAAGAGCCGAGCCCGGGAGAGCGTCCGGGAGCTGGCAGGCGACTTGCTCGCGCTGTATGCCCGACGCCAGGCAGCCTCCGGAGTCCCCTATGACCTCTCCAACGACTGGCTCGAGCGGCTCGAAGCCTCCTTCCCGTACCGGGAGACGGACGACCAGCAGCGCGCGATCGAGGCCGTGAAGGAGGATCTCGAGGCTCCGCGGCCGACCGATCGCCTCGTGTGCGGCGACGTCGGCTTCGGGAAGACGGAGGTCGCTGTCCGGGCCGCTTTCGCGGTGGCTGTGAACGGCAAGCAGGCACTGATGCTGGCGCCCACGACGATCCTGGCCCAGCAGCACTGGAACACCTTCCGAGAGCGATATCGCGATTTCCCGGTTCGCGTGGAGATGATCTCGCGCTTCCGGTCCGCCGCCGACACGAAGGCGGTGCTCCGGGACTTCGCCGCCGGCAAGGTGGACGTCCTGATCGGAACCCACCGCGTGCTCTCCCGGGACGTGATCCCGAAGGAGCTCGGGCTCGTAATAGTCGACGAGGAGCAGCGCTTCGGGGTCGCCCAGAAAGAGCTTCTGCGCTCGCTCCGCCTCGAGGTCGACGTGCTTGCGCTCTCGGCCACGCCGATTCCCCGCACGCTGCATATGTCGCTCTCCGGCCTTCGCGACATCTCGATCATCGAGACTCCGCCCGAGGGGCGAAGGCCGATCCGAACCCACGTGGGCGAGTACGACGAGGAACTGATCCGCCTGGCTCTGACGCGTGAGCAGGAGCGTGGCGGACAGGCGTTCTATCTCCACAACCGGGTGGAAACGATCGACGAGGCGGCCGA
This sequence comes from Actinomycetota bacterium, assembly GCA_013812265.1. Classification (GTDB taxonomy): domain Bacteria; phylum Actinomycetota; class Thermoleophilia; order Gaiellales; family Gaiellaceae; genus JACCTQ01. The sequence goes on along the minus strand of JACCTQ010000153.1, from coordinate 1,145 downwards.
GAAGCTGCGGAACCTCTGCCCCGATCTCAGGTTCCTGGTCGCGCACGGGAAGATGCGTGAGCGGCAGCTCGAGGACCGGATGATCAGCTTCTTGCGTGGCGACGCCGACGTGCTCGTCTCCACGACGATCATCGAATCGGGACTCGACATACCCCAGGCGAACACGCTCGTCGTCGAGCGTGCGGACGCCCTCGGCCTGGCCCAGCTGTACCAGATCCGCGGGCGCGTCGGACGCTCGGACGTGAACGCTCACGCCTACCTCTTCTATCCCGAGTCGAGCGAGCTATCGCCCGAAGCCCGGGCGCGGCTCGCGACGCTCGCCGACCACACCGAGCTGGGCGCGGGCTTCGCGATCGCGATGCGTGACCTGGAGATCCGGGGCGCAGGCGACCTGCTCGGCTCGGAGCAATCCGGCCACGTGGCCGCCGTGGGGTTCGAGCTCTACGTCGAGCTGCTAAACGAGGCGGTGGCGGAGCTCTCCGGCCAGCGACGGCCGGCTCCGCGGCCCATCCGCGTGGACGCACGCATCGATGCATACGTGCCAGCGACCTATATCGGCTCTGAGGCTCTCAAGATCGACCTCCATCGACGGCTCGCGTTGACGGAGACGGAGGACGAGCTGCGAGAGCTGCGCGCGGCCACCGAAGACCGCTTCGGGCCCATCCCGGAGCCGGTCGAGAACCTCTTCGCGATCCAGGAGGCGAAGCTCAAGCTCGCCCAGTTGGGCGCCGACTACCTCGTGTTCCGGGCCGGTCGCGCGACAGTTGGGCCGCTCGTCCTGGGCTCACCCGAGTTGCGCGAGCTGCGAAGCCTCCTCGCGACTGCTGTGTACACGAGCGCGAATCAGGAGGTGTCGCTGCGCTCCACGGGCGGGGGCGACGGCAACGACGGGTTCTCGGGAGCGCTGTCGCTCGTCGATGCTATACTCGACGTGCGCCGGGCAGCGTGAGGAACGCCGCTGCGAAGGGCGCTTTTTCTATGAGACACACCCGTTCTCTCCTCATCCTGGTTGCTGCCGTCGCCCTTACAGCCGCCGGCTGCGGCGGCTCGGACGGCCCCGGCGACGTGCCCAGCGACGCCGTCGCCGTGGTGGGCGAAGAGACGATCACGAAGGCCGACTTCGACAGCCTGCTGGAGCAGGCCAA